>NZ_JBFUGW010000012.1:0-50173 GCF_056402735.1 Rhizobacter sp. P3_C12 | reverse complement strand
GAGGTGGCCACCAGCGCACCGGCCACGACCACGAAACCGGCAGCCACCGCCACCGGCGTGCGCCAGGCGCGGCGCCCGCCGCCCGCGGCCGCGACGGCAGCCGGAGCCAGCGGCAGTTCGACCGGCGCAGGCAACTCGGCCGGCGCCAGCACCACCGGCTCATCGGCCAGGCGCTCGCGCAGCCGGGCGAGGAAAGCGCAGTCACGGTCAGCCGTCGAAGCGAGGTCTTCGGAGCGCATCACGTCGCCGATCAGCGCGTACGCGTGCCAGCCGGCGCGGGTCTGCGAATCCTCTCGCCACTGCGCGCAGGCGCGCGCACCCGCCTCGGATCCGAGTTCCCCATCGACCAGGGCCGACAGGTTCTCCATCGACGCACTGCCTTCAGACGACTGTGACATGTCCAGCTCCAGCATTCATGTTCAGCAAGTGGCTATCCCGCGCATCACCAGCGGTCGCCTTCCCGGGTGTCCAGCAACGGACGCAGTTTCAGCGCGATCGCCTCGCGCGCGCGGAAAATGCGCGACCTGACGGTCCCGATCGGGCAATTCATCACTTCGGCGATCTCTTCGTAGCTCAGGCCCTCGATTTCGCGCAGCGTGATCGCCTGGCGAAGATCTTCAGACAGCGCATCGATCGAAGCGTTCACTGTCGCCGCAATTTCTTTCGAGGCCAGCAATGCTTCGGGCGTTTCGCCGTCGCTTAGTTCATTTTCGACGCGGGAAGTTTCGTCGTCATCGTCCCGCGACGCCCGTGCGGATTCCGTCACGATCGGGTCGCGCTTCATCTCGACCAGCGCCTTCTTGGCGGCATTGACCGCTATCCGGTACAGCCAGGTGTAGAACGCGCTCTCGCCACGGAACTGCGGGATCGCCCGGTAGGCCCGGATGAAGGTTTCCTGCGCGATGTCCTGCACCAGGTCGGTGTCACGCACCATGCGGCCGATCAGGCGCTCGATGCGGCGCTGGTACTTGACGACCAGCATCTCGAACGCCTTCACGTCGCCCCGCTTGACGCGCTCGACCAGCGGGGCGTCGGCATCCGGCGTGGTCATGCTCATGCGCGGCGGCCCTCGCCCAGGGTCTCAGGCGCGGCCAGGGGGCGCGCGGTGAACAGCGTGCTGCGCAACAGGTGCCAGTCGCGCTCGAGCCCCGAGCGCTGCACCGGCAGCCACCGCGAAGCCGACGCGCCGGTGGCGGCCCGATCCGGAACGAAATGCAGCAGCAGCCAGCGGCCGCCGTCGATCGCCACCTGCAGCGAGCCGGCCGACGGTTCGCCAGCGGCCGGTGTCAGATGCCACTGGGCGCCATCCCAGCGCAGCAGAAAGGCGGAGATTCGAGCGAGGGAATGCAGCGATGCCGTGGCCGCCACGCAGGCCAGCAGCAGAAAGCCGGCCGCTGCCGACATCAACGGCCGTTCGCTGGTCGACCACCAGGCGAACGCACTGCCCCAGACCACCATCCCCGACACGGCGAGGCCGCCGCGCCAGGCGCCGAAGCGGGAGACGGTGAGCTGGAACTCGGCTGGCGCATGCATGCCGGGCGCTGATCGTGCCGGTCAGACGCGCTTGAGGACCAAGGTGCCGTTCGTGCCGCCGAAGCCGAAGTTGTTCTTCACCGCGTACTCCATCTTCAGGTCGCGCGCCGTGTTGGCGCAGTAGTCCAGGTCGCACTCGGGGTCCTGGTTGAAGATGTTGATCGTCGGCGGCACCACCTGGTGGTGCAGCGCCAGCGTCGTGAACACCGTCTCGATGCCGCCGGCGCCACCCAGCAGGTGGCCGGTCATCGACTTGGTCGAGCTGACGACCATCTTCTTCGCATGGTCGCCGTACGCCAGCTTGATGGCATTGCTCTCGTTCACGTCGCCGAGCGGCGTGGAAGTGYCGTGCGCGTTCAGGTACTGGATCTGGTCGGCGTTGAGCCCGGCATTGCGCAGCGCCGCCTTCATCGAGCGCTTGGGCCCGTCGACGTTCGGCGCCGTCATGTGGAAGGCATCCGCACCCATGCCGAAGCCGACCAGCTCCGCATAGATCTTCGCGCCGCGCTTCTTCGCGTGCTCGTATTCCTCGAGCACCACGACGCCGGCGCCTTCGCCGAGCACGAAACCGTCACGGTCCCTGTCCCACGGACGCGAGGCCGTGGCCGGGTCGTCGTTGCGCGTGGACAGCGCACGCGCCGCCGCGAACCCGCCGATGCCCAGCGGCGACACCGTCGATTCGGCGCCACCGGCAACCATCACGTCGGCATCGCCGTACTCGATCAGGCGACCGGCTTCGCCGATGCAGTGCAGGCCCGTGGTGCAGGCCGTCACGATCGCGAGGTTGGGCCCCTGGAAGCCGAACTTGATCGAGACATGGCCCGAGATCATGTTGATGATCGAGGCCGGCACGAAGAACGGCGACACGCGGCGCGGACCGCGGTCGACCAGCTCGGCATGGGTCTCCTCGATCATCGGCAGGCCGCCGATGCCCGAGCCCACGAGGCAGCCGATGCGCTCGGCCTGGTCCTCGCTCAGCGCATCGCCGGAGGGCAGGCCGGCATCCCGCACCGCCTGCATCGACGCGGCCAGGCCGTAGTGGATGAAGGTGTCCATGTGCCGGGCTTCCTTGGCGGGGAAGTAATCCTCCACCTTGAAGCCCTTCACTTCACCTGCGAAATGACAGGCGAAGGGCGACGCATCGAACTTGGTGATGGTCGCGATGCCGGAACGCCCGGCCACGATGTTGGCCCACCCCTCGGCCACCGTGTTGCCCACGGGACTGATGAGGCCGAGCCCGGTGATGACGACGCGGCGACGGCTCATGCGATGCTGCTCAGTTGGGAACGAAGGCTCAGGCCTTCTGGTGCTTGACGGCGTAGTCGATCGCCAGCTGCACGGTGGTGATCTTCTCGGCTTCCTCGTCGGGGATCTCGATGCCGAACTCGTCTTCGAGGGCCATCACCAGTTCAACGGTGTCGAGCGAATCAGCGCCCAGGTCTGCCACGAAAGCCTTCTCGTTGGACACATCGGCTTCCGGAACGCCCAGTTGTTCCGCGATGATTTTCTTCACACGTGCTTCGATATCGCTCATGACTCCTCCAGGAGGGTTTGCTGAAACAGCCCGAGATTCTAAGGCTTGCAGGGTGTCGACTCTAAGTCAGGTCAACACGCTGAAAACCAGGTTCCGGTCGGGCCCTTCCGGTCTGTGGGGTGACACGTTCGACGCAGTTCGGCGTCGTTGGCGTCAATTCATGAACATGCCGCCATTGACGTGCAACTCCGTGCCGGTGATGTAGCCGGCCTGGGCCGACGCCAGGAAGGCCACCGCATGCGCGATGTCGCTTGCCTGGCCGAGCCGGCCCAGCGGGATCTGTGCCATCAGCGCGGCGGTCTGCTGCTCGGAGAGCTCGCTCGTCATGTCGGTCTGGATGAAGCCCGGCGCGACGCAGTTGACGGTGATGCCGCGGCTGCCGAGCTCGCGGGCCAGCGCGCGCGTCATGCCGGCGACGCCGGCCTTCGAGGCCGCGTAGTTGGCCTGGCCGGCATTGCCGCTCGCACCGACGACCGACGTGATGTTGATGATGCGCCCGAAGCGCTGCTTCATCATCGGGCGGATGACGGCGCGGCTGACGCGGAACACCGCCTTCAGGTTGGTGTCGATCACCGCATCCCAGTCGTCGTCCTTCATGCGCATCGACAAGGTGTCGCGCGTGATGCCGGCGTTGTTGACGAGGATCTGCAGGCCGCCGTGTTCCTTGACGATGGCGTCGATCGCCGTCTCGATGCCGGGGCCGTCGTTGACGTTCAGGCACAGGCCGCGGCTGCCGGCGAAGGCCGACAGCGCCTCGCCGATCGCGTCGGCACCGGCCGGCGTGGTCGCGGTGCCGATCACCTTGGCACCCTGCGCCGCCAGCGCCAGCGCGATGGCGCGGCCGATGCCGCGCGAGGCGCCGGTCACCAGCGCCACCTGGCCCGCCAGCGAGGACTCATTCTTGGGATCACTCATGCCAGCAGGCCTTTCGCTTCCAGCAGCGTGGCCGGATCATGGATCGCGGCCGTGACCGCATCGGCATCGATGCGGCGGATCGTGCTGGCCAGCACCTTGCCGGGCCCGCACTCGAAGATGTGGCGGATGCCGCGGGCGCGGATCGCCTGCACCACCTCGACCCAGCGCACCGGCCCGAAGGCCTGGCGCACCAGCGCATCGCGGATGGCGGCCGGGTCGTCCTGCACCGCGACATCGATGTTGTTGACGAGCGGGATGCGCGGCGCGTTCAGCGTGACGCCGGCCAGCTTCGCCTTCAATTGCTCGGCGGCCGGGCGCATCAGGCTCGAATGGAACGGCGCCGACACCGACAGCTGCAACGCGCGCTTGGCGCCCTTGTCCTTCAGCAGGCTGCACGCGAATTCGACACCGGCCTTGGTGCCGGCGATCACGGTCTGCTTCGGGTCGTTGAAATTGGCCGCCTCGACGACCTCGCCGGACGCCGCCGCGGCCTCGGCGCAACCGGCGCGCACGACATCGGCATCGAGCCCGAGGATGGCGGCCATGCCGCCCGCACCGACCGGCACCGCCTGCTGCATGGCCTGCGCCCGAAAGCGCACCAGCGGCAACGCTTCGGACAGGCTGATGACGCCGGCCGCGACCAGCGCCGCGTACTCGCCGAGCGAGTGACCGGCCACGGCCGCGGGCTGCAGCCCGGTTTCGGCGAGCCACGCACGCAGGCAGGCGACGCCGGCGGTCAGCATCACCGGCTGGGTGTTCTCGGTCAGGTCGAGCGCTTCCTTCGGGCCGGTGTGGATCAGCCGACCCACGTCGATGCCGAGCGCGGCCGAGGCTTCGGCCAGCGTGTCGCGCACGGCCGCGTGGCTGCCCCAGGCGTCCAGCATGCCGACGGCTTGCGAGCCCTGGCCGGGAAAGACGAATGCGAACGGAGTCATGTCAGCGCCTTGTAGTCGCGGCAACGCAGATGAAGAGAGGGATCTCGCGGAGGGGCTACCGAGCGCGTGCTCAGTAGTCGAACAGCACCGCGCCCCAGGTGAAACCGCCGCCGACGCCCTCGAGCATCACGGTGTCGCCGCGCTTCACCGTGCCGGCGCGCACCGCGACATCGAGTGCCAGCGGAATCGAGGCGGCGGACGTGTTGCCGTGTTCGTCCACCGTCGCGATCAGCTTGTCCAGCGGCAGCTTCAGCTTCTTGGCCGTGCCCTGCATGATGCGGATGTTGGCCTGGTGCGGGATCAGCCAGTCGATGTCGGCCTCGGTGCGGCCGGCCTTCGCGAGCACCGAGCGCGCGACGTCCTCGAGCACGCCGACGGCGAGCTTGAAGACCGCTGGCCCATCCATCTTCAGCAGCGGGTCGCCGGTGATCTTGCCGCCGGACACCGAGCCGGGCGTGCAGAGGATGTCGACATGGCGGCCATCCGCATGCAGTTCGCTCGCGAGGATGCCGGGCGTGTCGCTCGCCTCCAGCACCACGGCGCCGGCACCGTCGCCGAACAGCACGCAGGTGGTGCGGTCGTTGAAGTCGAGCAGGCGCGAGAAGATCTCGGCCCCGACCACCAGCGCCTTGCTGGCCGCGCCGGTGCGGATCATCGAATCGGCCACCGTCAGCGCATAGACGAAGCCGGAGCACACCGCCTGCACGTCGAAGGCGGGGCAGCCGGCAATGCCGAGCTTGCGCTGCAGGATGGTGGCGGTCGACGGGAAGACCATGTCGGGCGTCGAGGTCGCGACGATGATCAGGTCGATCTGCGATGCGGCGACGCCGGCCGCCTCGAGCGCACGCTGCGCGGCCGGCAGGGCCAGGTCGCTGCACGGCACATCGGCTTCGGCGAAATGGCGGGCGCGGATGCCGGTGCGCGCGACGATCCACTCATCGGAAGTCTCGACTCCCTTGGCGGCCAGTTCGGCGGCCAGGGCTTCGTTGGTCAGGCGCTTCGGCGGCAGGTAGCTGCCGGTGCCGGTGATGCGCGAATAGCGGGTCGCAGAGGGTTGGGTCATGCAGCGAGGGCGGCACCGTCGGACGATGCGCCGCTTGCACTTGCAGGGGTGGGCAAGGCATGCAGCGAATCGCGAATCCGGTCGTGCACCCGATCCAGCAAGTGATTGCGGGCCGCATCATAAGCCCGATTCAAGGCCTGCTCGAACGCATAGGCATCGGACGAGCCGTGCGCCTTGAACACCAGGCCACGCAGACCGAGCAGCGCGCCGCCGCTGTAGCGGCGGTGGTCGACCCGGTGCTTGAAGTGGTTCAGCACCGGCAATGCCACCAGCGCCGCCATCTTCGTGAAGATGTTGCGGGTGAACTCCTGCTTGATGAAGCTCGACAGCATCGACGCGAGGCCTTCGGCGGTCTTCAGCGCGACATTGCCGACGAAGCCATCGCAGACGACGATGTCGGTCGTGCCCTTGAAGATGTCGTTGCCTTCGACGTTGCCGTGGAAGTTGACGTGGCCGCCTTCGGCTGCGGCGCGCAGCAGCTCGCCGGCGCGCTTGATCGTCTCGTTGCCCTTGATGACTTCCTCGCCGATGTTCAGCAGGCCGACGCTCGGGTTCTCCTTGCCGTCGACCGCCGCGACCAGCGCACTGCCCATCACGGCGAACTGCAGCAGGTGTTCGGCGCTGCAGTCCACGTTCGCGCCGAGATCGAGCACGGTCGTGTAGCCATCCTTCTGGTTGGGCATCACCGCGGCGATGGCCGGGCGATCGATGCCCTCGAGCGTCTTCAGCAGGTAGCGCGCGACGGCCATCAACGCGCCGGTGTTGCCGGCGGACACGCAGGCGTGTGCACGCGGCGGCTGGCCGTCGGTACCGGACTTCAGCTGCATCAACGCCACGCGCAGCGAAGAATCCTTCTTGCGGCGCAGCGCCACCTCGACCGCGTCGTCCATCTCGACGACCTCGGTGGCCGCGACCACGTGGCAGCGGTCCCAGCCGGCCGCCGGCGCAAGCGCCTCGGCGCGGCCGACGAGCACCACCTCGGCCAGCGGGTGGGCAGCCAGGAAAGCGCGGCAGGCCGGCAGCGTGACGGAGGGACCGTGATCGCCGCCCATGCAGTCGACGGACAGGCGAATGACATCGGTCGCGGCGGGCGGCGACATCGGGTTCATGGGTGCAGGAGAAGCAGCGAACTCAGGCAGCGAACGCCGGAGCGATCGCCACCCAAAAGACAAACACCCGGCACTGCGACGGTCCGCAGGCCGGGTCGATGCAAGGTCTCGCAGGGTTCACGCATCATGCCTTGGCCGCGGCAATGCGCGGGTCCGGCGGAAGTGCGCGACAACCGACTCAGGCGTCAGCCTTGGTCTTCAGGACCTTGCGCCCGCGGTAGAAACCGTTGGGGCTGATGTGGTGACGCAGGTGCGATTCGCCCGTGGTCGGCTCGATCGCGGTGCCCGGGGTGACCAGGGCATTGTGCGCACGATGCATGCCGCGCTTGGAAGGCGACTTCTTGTTTTGCTGAACGGCCATGAAAATTCTCCTTGAGCCTCCTGACACTCGCAGGAGCCAGGCGGGGTGCGCTGAAATCCCCAGGGCTCCGGGGACGCAATCAACGCTTTGACGAAAAAGCCTGCGATTCTAGCATGGCCTCCCAGGCCCGGATCAATTGGGGAGGTGGCCGCGCTTCAGGGCGGCCAGGGCCGCAAACGGATGAGCTTCCTTCCCGGCCTCTTCCTCTTCCGGCGAGACCGGCACGGCCAGCGGCTGCGGGCACTGCTCGTGACGCGGCACGATGGGCAGCGCCAGCAGCAGTTCGTCTTCCACGAGCGTCAGCAGGTCCAGGTCGCGGCTCAGCGCCAGCACGTCGTGTTCGCTGTCGGCGTCCAGCGCCGCGGCCGCATCTTCACCGGCCACGAACTGCAGCGAACTGTCGATCGACAACGGCACGGTCATCGGCGACAGGCAGCGCTGGCATTGCAGGGGCACCCGGGTCTCGGCTGTCAGATGCAGCCAGGTCTCGGCGCTGCCGGCGCGCCCTTCGCGGCGCTCGCCTTCGGCTGTCCAGGCGACTTCGGCATCACTTTCAGGCAGGGTGCTTTGCTTCAGGCGCAGCAGGTCGTCTTGCGACCAGCGGCCTTCGAGCCGGACGGATTCCTGGGCAAACGCCTCGGCATCCAGGTGGCGGGGATCGGTGACTCGGGACTTCATCCTTCCAGTGTACGGGCGCGCGCGCGATGGGAGTGCGATGGGAGAATGCGCCGCATGACCCCACGCCCCTTGCTGATCCTCGGCTCGACCTCGCGCTACCGGCGAGAACTCCTCGAGCGCCTGCGCCTGCCGTTCGAGGTTCGCTCGCCCGAGGTCGATGAAACACCGCTGGCGGGTGAAGCACCCGCCGCACTGGCACTGCGGCTGGCCCTGGCCAAGGCCCGCGCCGTCGCAACCCACGCACCGGACGCGGTGGTGATCGGCTCCGACCAGGTGGCCGACCTGGCGGGCACGCCGGTCGGCAAGCCCGGAGACCACGCGCGCGCCGTCGCGCAGCTGCGCTCGATGCGCGGCAAGTCCATCGTGTTCCAGACCGCCGTCGCCGTGGTGCACCGGCAGGCCGGCTTCGAAGCCTCGGCGCTGGTGGCGGTGCGGGTGCGCTTTCGCGACCTGTCCGACGACGAGATCGAACGCTACCTGCGCGCCGAGCAGCCGTACGACTGCGCCGGCAGCGCCAAATCGGAAGGCTTGGGGATCACCCTGCTGACCGCGATCGAATCCGATGACCCGACCGCGCTGATCGGCCTGCCGCTGATCCGCACCGCCGAACTGCTGCGCCAGGCCGGCATCGACCCGCTCGCCGCCTGATCGATGACGACCTCCGGCCAACTCTTCCTGGTGCCGAACACGCTGGATTTCGGCGTCTCGGCCGACAGCGACCTGCGCGAGGTGCTGCCCGCCGGCGTCTTGCGCACCGCCGCAGGCCTGGGCCACTGGGTCGCCGAGAACGCGAAGACGACGCGCGCATTCCTGAAGCGGGTCGACGCCATCCAGCCGCTTGCGCGGCCGCTGCAGGAGATCTCGATCGTCGAGCTGCCCCGGCCGCCGAAGGGCCGCGATGCCGGCGCGCCGCCCGACCTCAAACCCCTGCTGGCGCCGGCATCGGCCGGGCACGACATCGGGTTGATCTCCGAAGCCGGGCTGCCGGCGATTGCGGATCCGGGCTCGGAGCTGGTGCGCGCCGCGCATGCGATGTCGATCCGCGTCGTGCCGCTGTCCGGCCCCAGTTCGCTGTTGATGGCGCTGGGCGCCAGCGGCCTGAACGGGCAGAGCTTCGCGTTCGTCGGCTACGTGCCGGTCGATGCGGCGCAGCGCGCGGGCCGCCTGCGCGAACTGGAATCGCTGTCGCGCAAGCTCCGGCAAACCCAGCTGATGATCGAGACGCCGTACCGGAATGCGTCGCTGCTGGCGGCCCTGCTTGCCACGCTGAACCCGGACACCCGCCTGTCGGTGAGTTGCGGGCTGACGCTGGCGGGCGCCTGGACCCGCTGCGACACGGTGGCCCGCTGGCGCAGCCAGCCGGTCGAGCTGCCGAACGACGTGCCGGCCGTGTTCTCGCTGCTGGCGGGCTGAGGGGCCGTCAGCCCTGCCGAGCCATCAAGCCTGCGGCGGCGTGACCTTGGCGCCGAACAGCGCCGCGACCTTCTTCTTCGGCTTGATGTTGGGCGACAGGCGGCTCGTCGACGGAGCGGCTGCGGCCTTGCTTTCCCAGGCCGCCTCGGTGGCGGTGGTGCTCGGCTCGTAGGGCTTGTCGAAGAACGGATCGGCCGGCGGCCGCGGCGGGGCGTAGCTGCGTTGCGGGCGGGACTCGCCGGGTTCGCGTGGCTCGCGGGGTTCGCGCGCCTCGCGGGATTCGGCCGGCGCATCGTCCCAGCTGCGGCGCGGCCGCTCGGTGCGGTCCGACATGCGCGGGCGCGCCTCGTCCAGTTCGAGCGGCTCGAGTTCGATCTTCTTCTTGATCAGCTTCTCGATGTCGGACACCAGCCGGGCGTCGTCGCGGGTGACCAGCGTGACCGCCAGGCCCGAGGCCCCGGCGCGCCCGGTGCGGCCGATGCGGTGGACATAGTCCTCGGCATTGAACGGCACGTCGAAATTGAAGACCGCCGGCAGGTCGGCGATGTCCAGGCCGCGCGCGGCCACGTCGGTGCAGACCAGCACGTCGACCTCGCCGCGCTTGAACGCTTCGAGGGCCTTCAGCCGCTCGTCCTGCGACTTGTCGCCGTGCAGCGCGTTGGTCTTGAGGCCTTCGCGCTCGAGCGAACGCGCGAGGCGGGCGCAACCGAGCTTGGAGTTGACGAACACGATCGCCTGCTTCAGCGCGCGCTCGACCAGGATCTTGCGGATTGCGGCGCGCTTGTCGTCGGACGACACGCTGTAGAAGCGCTGCTCCACGTTCGTCGCCGTCGCGTTCGGCCGGGCCACTTCGACAAGGATCGGATCCTGCAGGTAGCTCTCGGCCAGCTTCTTGATCTCGGTCGAGAAGGTGGCCGAGAACAGCAGCGTCTGGCGCTGCTTCGGCAGGTAGCTCAGGATGCGCTGCAGGTCGGGGAGGAAGCCGATGTCCAGCATGCGGTCGGCCTCGTCGAGCACGACGTACTCGACCTGGTTCAGCACCGCGTTCTTCGCCTCGATGTGGTCGAGCAGGCGGCCGGGGGTGGCGATCAGCACCTCGACGCCAGCCTTCAGCTCGAGCGTCTGCGGCTTCATGTCGATGCCGCCGAAGACGACCGCCGCGCGCAGCTTGGTGTGCTTGGAATAGGTCTTGATGTTCTTCGCGACCTGGTCGGCCAGTTCGCGCGTGGGAGCCAGCACCAGTGCCCGCACCGGGTGGCGAGCCGGCGACATGCTGGCGTTCTCGTGGCGCAGCATCTTGTGCAGCAGCGGCAGCGAGAAGGCGGCCGTCTTGCCGGTGCCGGTCTGCGCGGCACCCATCACGTCACGGCCGGCCAGCACGATCGGGATCGCCTTGGCCTGGATCGGCGTGCACTGGGTGTAGCCGGACTCGGCGACGGCTTTTTGCAGCACGGGCGCCAGGCCAAGGGAAGCGAATTCCACCACGGGCGGGGGGACCGAAGCGTCGGTAGAGCCAGGGGAGGATTCGGTGACGGACGTATCCGTGGGGGAAGAGATCATCCTTGGATTATCCTCCGGGCCGTCCAGACCGCCTGCATCCAAAGGTTTTGGTGCCGGATCAGGGCGATTTCAAGGCCGATCAGAGGTTCCCGACGGCCGACTCCCCGCCGCATCCAACCGTCACCCAGGCTGCTTCGTCCGGGGCAGCCGGGGGGAGCGTTGCTCGTAGACTGTCTGGCCCATCCACGTCCCGCAGCCCCACACGGCTACCCGATGCCTGTTGTCCACCTCTCCAGCGGCAAGACCTTCGAAACGCATGGCGGCGAGTCCCTGCTCGATGCCGCCCTGCGTGCAGGCATCACGCTGCCCTACAGTTGCCGCACCGGACGCTGCGGCAGCTGCAAGGCCGGCCTCGTGTCGGGCGACACCTCGCTGCTGCATGCCGAGCTGGAGTTGGACGATGAAGAGCGCGCTGCCGGAAGCATCCTCACCTGCGTGCGCACCGCCACCAGCGACATCGCATTGGCGGTCGAGGACCTGGGCGATGCCCATCTCGCGGCAGCCCGCACCTGGCCGTGCCGGCTGCAGTCGATCGAGCGCGTGTCGCCCGACGTGGTGCGGGCGACACTGCGCCTGCCTCCTGCCAGCACCTTCACGTTCGCCGCCGGCCAGTACATCGACGTGATCGGCCACGGCGGCGTACGGCGCAGCTACTCGCTCGCCTCGGCCCGGGCCGAGGCCATGCCGCTCGAACTGCACGTCCGCCAGGTCCCCGGTGGCGTGATGAGCGACTACTGGTTCGAGCAGGCCCGCACCAACGACCTGCTGCGCCTGCATGGCCCGCTGGGCACCTTCTTCGTCCGCGAGACCGAGGGGGTGCACCTGGTCTTCCTGGCCACCGGCACAGGCATCGCGCCGGTCAAGGCCATGCTCGAGGAGCTCGCCCGCCGCGCAGACCAACCGCTCTCCGTGACGGTGTACTGGGGAGGCCGCGTCCCGTCCGACCTGTACTGGCAGCCGCCGCCCGCCGGACCGGGGCATCGGTTCGTGCCGGTGCTGTCGCGCGCGGGGATCGACTGGCTCGGAGAACGCGGCCACGTGCAGGAGGCCCTGCTGCGCGACGGATGCCACTGGCAGCGCACCGTGGTCTATGCCTGCGGCTCCGACGCCATGATCCACGCTGCCCGCGCCCGGTTGCTGGACGCCGGCCTGCCAGCTCGGCATTTCCACTCCGATGCCTTCGTCAGCTCGGCGCCGGCCTGAGCCCCTCCAACGCGAAAGGAACACCATGAAAGCCGTCATCCTGGCCGGGGGGCTGGGCACCCGCATCAGCGAGGAAACTGCCATCCGGCCCAAGCCCATGGTCGAGATCGGCGGCAAGCCGATCCTGTGGCACATCATGAAGATGTACTCGCACCACGGCATCCACGATTTCGTGATCTGCTGCGGCTACAAGGGCTACGTGATCAAGGAGTACTTCGCCAACTACTTCCTGCACATGTCGGACGTCACCTTCGACATGAAGCACAACCGCATGGAGGTGCACCACGAGCGCGCCGAACCGTGGACCGTGACGCTGGTCGACACCGGCGACGACTCGATGACCGGTGGGCGGCTGCTGCGCGTCGCGAAGTACGTGCAGGATGAAGAAGCCTTCTGCTTCACCTATGGCGATGGCGTCGGCGACATCGACATCGGCGCATCGATCGCGTTCCACCAGGCTCACGGCAAGGCCGCAACGCTCACCGCGACCTTCCCGCCCGGTCGCTTCGGCGCGCTCGACATCCAGCACCAGCAGGTGAAGAGCTTCAAGGAAAAGCCCAAGGGCGACGGCGGGATGATCAACGGCGGCTTCTTCGTGCTCTCGCCGAAGGTGCTGTCGTACCTGAAGGATGACGCCACGGTCTGGGAGCAGGGTCCGCTGATGCGGCTGGCCGAAGACGAGCAGCTGATGGCCTTCGAGCACGACGGCTTCTGGCAGCCGATGGACACGCTGCGCGACAAGCACCTGCTCGAGGACCTGTGGACCAGCGGCAAGGCGCCGTGGAAGAAGTGGGACTGAGCATGTCGGTGAACGCTGAATTCTGGCGCGGCAAGCGCGTCTTCCTGACTGGCCACACCGGCTTCAAGGGCAGCTGGCTGTCGCTGTGGCTGCAATCGCTGGGCGCCGAGCTGGGAGGCCTGGCCCTGGCCGCCTCCACCGAGCCCAGCCTGTTCCAGGTGGCCCGGGTGGGCGACGCCATGCAGTCGACCCTCGGCGACATCCGCGACCTCGACACCGTGGTGCAGGCCATGCAGGCGTTCCGGCCGGAGATCGTGATCCACATGGCGGCGCAGCCGCTGGTGCGCCTGTCTTACAGCGAACCGGTCGAGACGTATGCCACCAACGTGATGGGCACGGTGCACGTGCTGGAGGCGGTGCGCCGCTGCAGCACGGTGCGCTGCGTCGTCGCCGTGACGACCGACAAGTGCTACGAGAACCGTGAATGGGAATGGGGCTATCGCGAGAACGAGCCGATGGGCGGCCACGATCCGTACAGCAACAGCAAGGGGTGTGCGGAGCTGGTGACCTCGGCCTACCGCCGCTCGTTCCTGCAGAAGGCCGGCGTGGCGCTGGCCTCGGCGCGCGCCGGCAACGTGATCGGCGGTGGCGACTGGGCCAGCGACCGGCTGGTGCCCGACATCCTGCGCGCCTTCGAGCGTGGCGAGCCGGTGGTGATCCGCAATCCGAATTCGACGCGGCCGTGGCAGCACGTGCTGGAGCCCCTGTCAGGCTACCTGACACTGGCCCAGCAGCTGTGGAGCGGCGAACCCGAATTCGCCGACGGGTGGAACTTCGGCCCACGCGACGAGGACGCGCAGCCGGTGATGTGGATCGTCGAGCGCCTGGCGAAGGCTTGGGGCGAAGGCGCCGGCTGGCAGCTCGACCTGGGTGAGCACCCGCACGAGGCCCACTACCTGAAGCTCGACATCTCCAAGGCCCGGCACCGCCTGGGCTGGCAACCGCGCTGGAACCTGGACACCGCGCTCTCGAAGATCACGCAGTGGCACCGCGCCTGGCGCGCCCAGCAGGACATGAAATCGGTCTGCCTGGCGCAGATCACGCAGTACACGAACTCGATCGGCAAGGAAACCGCATGAGCAGCATCCCCATCATCGCGGCCGCACCGGCCGCACCCGGCGCCGAGTTGCGCGCGCAGATCGCTGCACTCGTCCAGCAGTACGCCGACCAGCAGCTGGCACCCAAGCCCTTCGTGCCCGGCCAGTCGGTGGTGCCGGTGTCGGGCAAGGTGATCGGCGCCAGGGAGCTGCAGCTGATGGTCGAGGCCTCGCTCGACGGCTGGCTGACCACGGGCCGCTTCAACACCGCCTTCGAAGAGCGCCTGGCCAGGTACCTGGGCGTGAAGTACCTGATCACCGTCAACTCCGGCTCGTCGGCCAACCTGGTGGCCTTCTCGGCGCTGACCTCGCCGCGCCTGGGCGAGCGCGCGATCCAGCCGGGCGACGAGGTGATCGGCGTGGCCGCGGGCTTCCCGACGACCGTCAACCCGATCCTGCAGTTCGGCGCCGTGCCGGTGTTCGTCGACATCGACCTCGCCACGCACAACATCGACCCGACGCTGATCGAGGCCGCCATCGGCCCGAAGACCAAGGCCATCATGCTGGCCCACTCGCTGGGCAACCCGTTCAACCTCGACGTGGTCACCGCGCTGTGCAGGAAGCACAAGCTCTGGCTGGTGGAAGACTGCTGCGACGCGCTCGGCTCCACCTACGACGGCAAGATGGTCGGCAGCTTCGGCGACATCGGCACGCTGAGCTTCTACCCGGCGCACCACATCACCATGGGCGAAGGCGGCGCGGTGTTCACCAACAACGCCGAGCTGAAGCTGATCGCCGAATCCTTCCGCGACTGGGGCCGCGACTGCTACTGCCCGCCCGGCAAGGACAACACCTGCAACAAGCGCTTCTGCTGGACGAACAAGGAACTCGGGGGCGACCTGCCCGATGGCTACGACCACAAGTACACCTACTCGCACCTCGGCTACAACCTGAAGATCAGCGACATGCAGGCCGCCTGCGCGCTGGCGCAGATGGACCGCGTGGAAGAGTTCGTCGAAGCCCGCAAGCGCAACTTCGACTACCTGAAGGAGCGCCTGAAGTCGTGCGCCGACTTCCTGGAGCTGCCCGAAGCGACGCCGAAGTCCGATCCGTCGTGGTTCGGCTTCCTCGCGCTGCTGAAGCCCGAGTCGGGCGTCAAGCGTGTCGACCTGCTGTCGTACCTCGACCAGAACAAGATCGGCACGCGGCTGCTGTTCGCCGGCAACCTGGCGCGCCAGCCCTACATGATCGGGCGCAACTTCCGCGTCAGCGGCAGCCTGGCCAACACCGACGTGGTCATGAACCAGGCCTTCTGGCTGGGCGTGTACCCGGGCCTCACCACCGAACACCTCGACTTCATCGTCGGCAAGCTCGAAGAATTCTTCGGCCTGAATTTCTGAACCGCACCATGACAGCTCCCGCCAAGATCAGCGATCAGATCGCGCAACTGCTCGAAGAGCTCGACATCCGTCATGCCTTCGGCATCATCGGTGCCGGCAACGTCCACCTGTTCGAGGCGATCACGCGCCGCGGTTTCACCGAGATCGTCTGCGTGCACCACGAGCAGGCCGCCACGATGGCGATGCAGACCTACTACCGGACCAGCGGGCGGCTCGCGGTCGCGCTGCTGACGACGGGCGCCGGCGCCACCAACGGCGTGACCGGCGTGGTGTCGGCCTGGGCCGATTCCATCCCCGGGCTGGTGATCGCCGGCAACGAGCACTCGAAGCACACGCGGCTGGACAACCCGCTGCGCATGTGGGGCGTGCAGGGCTACGACTCGGTCGGCATGATCGAGAAGGTCGCCAAGTACGCGAGCCGCGTGACGCAACCCGCCCAGACCCTGGCCGAATTGCGCAAGGCCGCCGGCATCGCGCTGGCCGGCCGGCCGGGACCGGCCTGGGTCGAGATTCCGATGGACATCCAGTCGACCCGCCTGGCGCCGTCGGAGATGGAAGTCTTCACGCCGGAAACCGGCACGCCGAAGGCGCCCGACGCCGACCAGATCGCGGGCGTGATCGCAGCGCTGAAGCGCGCAGAGCGTCCGCTGCTGTGGCTGGGCAACGGCATCCGCCTGGCGGGTGCGGTGGACGAACTGCCCGCCCTGCTCGACGCGCTGGACATCCCGGCCCTGGTGTCGTGGGCCGGCATCGACATGGTCGACTCGTCGCATCCCCGGGTGATCGGCCGTGCCGGCGTCTACGGGCAGCGCGCCGCCAACTTCGCGCTGCAGAACAGCGACTACATCCTCGCGATCGGCACGCGCCTGGCCGTCCCGCAGGTCGGCTACGACCTGAACGAGCTGGCACGCGCGGCCACCATCGACATGGTCGACATCGACGAGACCGAGGGCGGCAAGCTGGGCTCGCGCCTGAACAGCTTCATCCACGCCGATGCCGGCGCCTTCGTGCGGGCACTGGCTGCCGGGGCGAATGGCGGCGTGGGCAGCAAGGCCGCCTGGCTGGAGCGCTGTGCCGGCTACCTGCGCGACTTCCCCTGGATCGGCCCCGAGCATGCCGACCCGGCAGGCTTCATGAATTCCTACCGGTTCATGGAGCGGTTGAACGGCGTGTTGAAGCCCGACCAGGTGATCGTCACCGACATGGGCACCGCCTTGCTGTGCGGCCACCAGGTGCTGAAGCTGGGCGACGGCCAGCGCCTGATGACCTCGACCGGCCTGGGCGAGATGGGCTACGGCCTGCCGGGAGCCATCGGTGCCTCGTTCGCGCGCGACCGGGGCGAGGTGATGTGCCTGAACTGCGACGGCGGGATGATGATGAACCTGCAGGAACTGCAGACCATGGTCCACCACCAGCTGCCGATCAAGCTGTTCATCTTCAACAATGACGGCTACCTGATGATCAAGCACACGCAGAACTCGCTGTTCAAGAGCGGCTACGTGGGCACCGACGCGAAGTCGGGCGTGTCCTGCCCCGATTTCAGCAAGCTCGCCGCGGCCTTCGACATCCCGGCCTTCCAGATTCGCGGCTGGGAGGAATGCGACGACGTGCTGGCCCAGGTCCAGGCCATCGAGGGCCCGGTGGTCTGCGAGGTGTTCATGCACCCCGAGCAGTTGTTCGTGCCCAAGCTCTCGGTGGCGGCCAGGCCGACCGGCGAGCTGGTGTCGCCGCCGCTGGAAGACCTGTCGCCCCTGCTGCCGCTGGACGTGCTGTCGAAAGCCATGCTGGTCGACGTGCACCCGAAGTCGACCTCGCTGCGCTGAGCTTGCTCGCAACGCCATGAAGCAGATCGCCATCGTCGGCGCCAGCAGCCAGATCGCCAAGGACCTGATCCTGTCCTTGACGTCCGGCAGCGACACGCCGCCGCTGCTCTATGTGCGGGACGTGGAGGCCATGCGCAGCTGGGTGCTGGCCCGAGGACTGGCTGAGACCTGTCCGATCCACCGCTACGAGGACTACGGGCGCGTCCCGCACGACGCCGTCATCAACTTCGTGGGTGTCGGCGACCCGCGCCGCGCCGCGGCGATGGGCGCCGGCATCTTCGAAGTGACGCAGCGCTTCGACGACATGGTGCTGGCCGAGCTTCAGAAGAACCCGCAGCGCCATTACCTCTTCCTGTCCAGCGGCGCCGTCTACGGCAACGCCTATGCAGAGCCGGTGACGGCCGCCACCGAAGCGCGCATCGCCATCAATGCCATCGCACCGCAGGACTACTACGCCACCGCCAAGCTGCATGCCGAGGTGCGGCACCGCTCGCGGCCGGACCTGGCGATCACCGACATCCGCGTCTTCAACTATTTCAGCCGCACCCAGGACATCGAGGCGCGGTTCTTCATCACCGATATCGTTCGTGCCGTGCGCGACGGGCAGGTGCTGCGCACCTCGCCCGAGTACATGGTGCGCGACTTCCTGCACCCGCACGACTTCGCCCAGCTCGTGCGCTGCCTGCTCGATGCACCGCCGCACAATGGCCCGGTCGATGGCTACTCGCGTGGCGCCGTGGACAAGCCGACCCTGCTGAAGGCGATGCAAGAGCACTTCGGCCTGCGCTACGACATCGCCGAGCCGGACAGCGGGGTGGCGGTCAACGCCACCGGCGCCAAGCCTCACTACTACTCGCTGAACCACCAGGCCGGGCGGTTCGGCTACCGGCCCCGGTATTCGTCGCTGGAGGGCGTGCTGGAAGAGACTCGCGCCATCCTGGGCCGCCAGGCGGCCCCAGAAAAATCCCATTGAGAAGCTGTGATGACCTCCAAGAAACTCCGCGTCGCGATCCTCGGCACCGGCAACATCGGCACCGACCTGCTCATCAAGGTGATGCGCTCCGAGAGCCTGCAGTGCGCGCTGTTCGTCGGCCGCAACTTTCGCTCCGACGGGATGCAGAAGGCCAGCAACCTGGGCGTGAACATCTCTGACCGCGGGTTGGACGCCATCGTGCAGCAGGCCGACGACATCGACCTGGTGTTCGATGCCACCTCGGCGATCTCGCACCTCGAGCACTGGTCGGTGCTGGAGAAGCTGGGCAAGAAGGTGATCGACATGACGCCGGCCAAGGTCGGCAAGCTGTGCGTGCCGGCGATCAACTCGGACGAGATCATCGATTCTCGCTCGGCCAACATCAACATGGTGACCTGCGGCGGCCAGGCCTCGGTGCCGATCGCCAACGCGATCGCCGCGGTGCAGAGCGACATCGAGTACATCGAGGTCGCCTCCAGCATCTCGTCGCGCAGCGCCGGCCCCGCCACCCGCGCCAACCTGGACGAATACATCGAGACCACCGAGCAGGCGCTGATCAAGTTCACGGGAGCGCGCCAGGCCAAGGCGATCCTGATCCTGAACCCCGCCCGCCCGCCGATCGACATGCAGACGACGATCTACGCGAAGGTGGCCAACCCGAACCTCGGCGCGATCCGCGACTCGGTGAACGAGATGATGAAGCGAATCATGGCCTACGTGCCCGGCTACCAGCTGATCGTGCCGCCGACCATCGAGGACGGCAAGATCACCACCACCGTGAAGGTGCTGGGCAACGGCGACTACCTGCCGCGCTATGCCGGCAACCTCGACATCATCAACTGCGCGGCCATCGGCATCGCGGAGACCATCGCCCGCCAGGGCAAGGAGTGACGACATGGGCAAGCACGTACTGATCAGCGACCCGACGCTGCGCGACGGCAACCACGCGGTGCGCCACAAGATCTCGCAGGAGAACTTCGCCGCCTATTGCGCCGCCGCGGAACGCGCCGGCGTCCCCATCGTCGAGGTGGGCCACGGCAACGGGCTGGGCGCCTCGTCGATGCTGATCGGCGAATGCGCGCTGACCGATGAGGTGATCCTGCGCACGGCACGCGAGAACCTCGGCAAGTCGAAGCTGTCTGTCCACGCCATCCCCGGTTTCTGCACCATCCAGCGCCACCTGACGATGGCGATCGAGCTCGGCGTCGACGTGTTCCGCATCGCCTCGCATTGCACCGAAGCCGACATCACGCAACGCCACATCGACTACGTGCGCACCCAGGGCAAGGAGGTCTATGGCGTGCTGATGATGAGCCACATGGCCTCCCCGGACGTGCTGGCAGACGAGGCGCGCAAGATGCAGGCCTATGGCGCCGAGGCGCTGGTCATCATGGACTCGGCCGGCACCTACCTGCCCTCCGACGTGACCCGGCGCATCTCGACGCTGGTGGACGCGCTGAGCATCCCCGTGGGCTTCCATGCGCACAACAACCTCGGCATGGGCATTGCCAATTCGGTGGCCGCGGTCGAGGCGGGAGCGTCCATCATCGATGGCAGCGCGCGCGGCTTCGGCGCCGGCGCGGGCAATGCGCAGCTCGAGGTGCTCGTCGCCGTCTTCCAGCAGATGGGCTACGAGACCGGCATCGATCTCTACAAGATGCTCGACGCGGCCGACCTGGCCGAGAAGACGATGATTCCTTCGCTGCCCTACATCTCGTCGACCAGCATCGTCAGCGGCATGTCGGGCGTGTTCTCCGGTTTCGTCAAACAGGTGAACAGCATCGGTGCCGAGCACGGCGTCGACCCGCGCGACATCTTCTTCGAGCTGGGGCGCCGCAACGCGGTGGCGGGGCAGGAAAGCCTGATCCTCGAGGTGGCACTGCAGCTGGCCGAAGCGAAGGCCGCAACGAAGGCGGCCCATGCTTGACGCCATGCAACGCCAATTGCGCGACGATTGCCTGGCTTCGGCGGCGGCGTTGCCGGATCTCGCCGGCCGACTGAGGGGCCACCGCATCGCCGTGGTCGGTGGCACCGGCTTCACCGGCACCTGGCTGGCCGAGATGATCTCGGCACTCAACGACGAGGCGGGCGGCAACACCCGCCTGCACCTGGTCGGCCGGGCGCCTGCGAAGTGGGTTGCACAGAACTCGCACCTGAAGCGCGACGACATCTCCCTGCAGGCCACCGACGTGCGTTCGCCGTTCGAGCTGCCACACGACACGACGCTGGTGCTGTTCGCCGCCGGCATCGCCGATCCGCGGGTCCATGCCAGCGAGCCGCAGCGCGTGTTCCAGACCACGGTCTACGGCCTGGACAACACCCTCGCGGCGGCAAGCCGGCTGGAGGATATCCGGCGCCTCGTGAACCTGAGCTCCGGGCTGGTGGCTGGCAGCGGGCTGCCCGCGCGGGCACTGGCCGAAGGCGACATCGGCCCGCTCGACTTCACCCGCTTCCACAACCTGTACGCGGAAGCCCGGCGAGCCGCCGAAAGCCTGGCCTGCGGCCATGCAGGCCAGCATCGCCTGCCGGTCAGCACGGTGCGTGCCTTCACCTTCCTCGGGCCGTACCAGGCGCTGGATGCGCCGTGGGCCATGAACAATTTCATCCGCGACGCGCTGTCGGGCCGCGAGATCCGCGTCCACGGCGAAGGCACCAGCCGACGCAGCTACCTGTACGGCAGCGACGTCGCGGCCTGGCTGCTCCAGGCCTGCCTGGCGGGCCAGGACGGGGCCGCCTACAACCTGGGCGGCGACCAGCCCCTCAGCCATGCCGACGCCGCAGCCCGGGTCGGTGCCCGCACCACCCCCTCGCCGCAGATCCTGGTGCAAAGCCGCCAGAAGGACGACGGCCGCAGCCACGACTTCTTCCCCGACCTCGGCCACACGACGAAGGCGCTCGGCACCCGGGTGGTCATCGATGTGGAGACGGCGATCGAGCGGACCATGCGATGGCACGCTGAACGGCTGGCGGCCGCGCGGCGCCTGCGAGCGCCGGCGTGAACCGCCACAGCGAACGAACGGACCCACCGGAAAGTTGCAACAAATCGCTGTAGAATTTCGCGTTCAACAGATGAACGACGAAACCACATCAGCCGCCGGCCACCTGGATCTGCTGCGACTGCTGGAGCAGCACCCCGAGTATTCGCAGCGCCAATTGTCCGTCGAGCTCGGGGTCAGCCTGGGCAAGACCCACTACCTGCTCAAGGCGCTGTTGGCCAAAGGCTGGGTGAAGGCGAAGAACTTCCAGCGCAGCGACCGAAAGCTTGGCTACCTCTATGTGCTGACTCCCTCCGGCGTCAAGCGGCGCATCGAACTGACCAAGTCCTTCCTTGATTTCAAGGAACGCGAGTACGAGACGTTGAAGCGCCAGATTCAGCAACTCCGCCAGGAAGTGGCCGCCAATGGCCATGGGATTTCGCCCGACAACTGAAACGAACCGACACCCATGGAACAGAACGCAAAGATCCACGTTGCCGGGCGTCGATGGCCCGGCCCACGCGATGACCGTCGCTGATACGCGTCCTCCCGCTCCTGAACCCCCCCTTCGCAAGCCCCCTCATGCTCAACGACAAGTCCATCCTCATCACAGGCGGCACCGGCTCCTTCGGCAAGGCGTTCGTCAAGACCGTCCTGGAGAAGCATCCCGACATCAAGCGACTGGTCGTCTATTCGCGCGACGAGCTGAAGCAGTTCGAGATGCAGCAGCATTTCTCGAGCAAGAAGTACGAAGGCTTGCGCTACTTCATCGGCGACATCCGTGACGAGAGCCGCCTGCGCCGCGCGCTCGAGGGCATCGACGTCGTCGTGCACGCGGCCGCGCTCAAGCAGGTGGTTGCTGCGGAATACAACCCCTTCGAATGCATCAAGACCAACGTGCTCGGAGCCCAGAACCTGATCGAGGCCTGCCTGGATGCCGGCGTGTCGCGGGTCGTTGCGCTCTCGACCGACAAGGCGGCTGCACCGATCAACCTCTATGGCGCCACCAAGCTCTGCTCGGACAAGCTGTTCGTCGCCGCCAACAACATCCGCGGCAAGCGCGACATCCGCTTCAGCGTCGTGCGCTACGGCAACGTGATGGGCAGCCGCGGTTCGGTGATTCCGTTCTTCCTCGAGAAGCAGCGCACCGGCGTGCTGCCGATCACCGACGACCGCATGACGCGCTTCAACATCTCCCTGCAGGAGGGCGTCGACATGGTGTTGTGGTCGATCGAGAACGCATGGGGCGGCGAGGTGCTCGTGCCGAAGATCCCGTCCTACCGCATCGTCGACGTCGCGACGGCCATCGACCCCGAATGCAAGCAGCAGATCGTCGGGATCCGTCCCGGCGAGAAGATCCACGAGGAGATGATCACGGCGAGCGACAGTTTCAATACCGTCGACCTGGGTGGCTACTATGCGATCCTGCCGAGCGGAGGCCCCTTCTCCATCGAGGAGTACTGCGAGAAGAACGGAGCAAAGCCGGTTCCGCAAGGCTTCGCCTATGACAGCGGGACCAACACCGACTTTCTCACCGTCGATCAGCTGCGCGCGTTGATCCGCAAGCACGTCGGAACGCAGCTTGACTGATTGAAGGGCTGACCATGAAACAGATCCCCTACGGACGGCAGAGCATCAGCGAGGAAGACATCGCCGCTGTCGTGTCGGTCCTGAAGTCCGACTTCCTGACGCAGGGACCTGCGGTGCCTGCTTTCGAAGCGGCACTTTGCGCCTACACGGGAGCAGCCCACGCACTGGCGGTCAACAGCGCGACGTCGGCGCTTCATATCGCCTGCCTGGCCCTCGGCGTCGGCCCGGGGGATACGGTCTGGACCACCCCGAATACGTTTCTTGCCACTGCGAACAGCGCACGCTACTGCGGTGCCTCGGTCGATTTCGTCGACATCGACCCCATCTCGCACAACCTGTGCGCCCAGGCCCTCGCCACCAGGCTGGCCGCCGCCCAGCGCAGCAATACCTTGCCCAAGGTGGTGATCCCCGTTCATTTCGCAGGGCAGCCGGCAGACATGGCAGCGATCCACGAGCTGTCGAAACAGTATGGGTTCGGCATCATCGAAGATGCTTCCCACGCCATCGGTGGCTCGTATCGCGGCGAACCTGTCGGCCGTGGCAGCTACAGCGACGTGACGGTGTTCAGCTTCCACCCGGTCAAGCTGGTCACGACGGCTGAAGGCGGCGCGGCCCTGACGCAGAGGGCCGATCTTGCCGCGAAGATGGCCCTGTTCCGGTCGCACGGCATGACGCGCGACCCGGGCCTGCTGCAGGACCAGTCCCAGGGCCCCTGGTACTACGAGCAACACGCCCTGGGGTTCAACTACCGGTTGACGGACATGCAAGCCGCCCTCGGCGTGTCGCAGATGCGGCGCCTGGACGAGTGGGTGGCCCGCCGGCACGAGATCGCCGACCGCTACGACGCGGCGTTGGCGAACCTTCCGGTGATCACGCCTCGGCGCGTGCCGGGATCCCGGTCCGCACTCCATCTTTATGTGATCAATCTCGTGGAAGGCGCCACGCCGGGCCGCCGCAAGGTGTTCGAATCCATGCGGGCCCAGGGCATCGGCGTCAACGTGCACTACATCCCGGTCCACCTGCAGCCGGACTTCCGGCAGTTCGGCCGTGGGAAGGGTGACTACCCCGTCGCCGAACACTACTACGAGTCGGCGATCTCCCTGCCGATGTACGCCAGCCTCGGCGACGACGATCAGGATCACGTGATCGCATGCCTGCGGAGAGCATTGACGTGAAGCACGCCTCCACGCGGACACCCCGGCTGGCGCTGGGCACGGTGCAGTTCGGCCTCGCCTACGGTGTTGCCGGACGAGCCGAGCCGATCCCGGAAGCCGAGGTGACCACGCTGCTTCGCCGTGCCTGGGATCTCGGAATCGACACCCTCGACACCGCGGCGGCCTACGGATCCATCGAGGGGCGGCTCGCCCGGCTGATGGGAGACCTCGAGTTCCGGGTGATCTCCAAGCTGCCGGCGATGCACGGCGACCTCAGCCCCGCCGATGCGGCGTCCGCAGCGGTCGAGGCGTTTGAAACGTCGCGCCGGCACCTGGGGCCGCGATTGAAGGCCCTGATGTTCCACAACGCAGACGACCTGCAGTCCCCGCAAGGGCGTGCAGCGTGGAACGCGCTGGTTCCGCGTGCTCGAGACGCCGGCATGGTTCTCGGAGCCTCCGGCTACGACCCACAGGCCGTCGCGCGCTTGGCAGCAGATCTGGAGATCGGCATCGCCCAGTTGCCGGGCAACGCGCTCGACCAGCGCCTGGCGGCGGTCGCCTGGCCGGCGGCGGTGGAGTTGCACGTGCGTTCAGCCTTCCTCCAGGGCCTGCTGCTGATGCCTGTCGCCGACGCGCAGAGACGCGTGCCGGCTGCGGCCCCTGCCATCGCCCAATGGCAGGATTGGTGCCGCACCCATGACATGCCGCCCATCCGTGCGGCGCTGTCGGTCATCAAGGGCTGGCCTGTGGTCGGCCGATGCGTCGTCGGCGTGGACAACCTCGAGCAGCTGGAGGAGATCGCCATGCAATGGGAACTCGCCGAGGCGATCCAGGCGCCCGAACTTGCCGTGAATCAGCCACAGGCCGTCGATCCGCGACTGTGGCCCCCGAAGAGGCTCGACTGACATGAAGACCGTCGCCATCATCCAGGCTCGAACGTCAAGTTCGAGATTCCCCGGCAAGGTCCTGCGCCCGTTGTGCGGAATGCCGATGATCGCCTTCATGCTGGCACGCGTGAGCCGCGTCAAGCGCGTCGACCAGGTCGTCRTCGCCACCAGCGACGATGCATCCGACGACGCCCTCGCCGCCTGTGTCCGTGAGCATGGCCACGCTTGCCACCGAGGCAGCCTCGACGACGTCCTCTCGCGCTTCCATGGCGCCGCAGTCGCAGGCGGGGCCGACATCGTGGTGCGCCTCACCGGAGACTGCCCGCTGATGGACCCCGAGCTCGTGGACTCCGTGCTCGAACGACTGGTGGCAGAAGCCGGCTTGTCCTACGCGTCGAATGTGGCTCCGCCCACGTTCCCGGACGGATTGGATGTGGAGGCCTTCACCTTCGACGCCCTGGACGCGGCGCACCGGGAAGCCCGCCTGGGATCCGACCGGGAGCACGTCACGCCCTTCCTTCGAAACCACGGCGACCGATTCCGCTCGGCCAACGTCCGCGGCCTCGGCGACATGTCGCACCTGCGGTGGACGATTGACTACGAAGACGACCTGAAGTTCGTGAGCTCGCTGCTGGCCACGGCTGGCATCGACGACCCCTCTCGTGGCGACCGATTCGATTTCTATCGCGTGCTGGAAGCTCATCCGCGCCTGCTGGCGATCAATCAGCACGGTCGCAATGAAGGGCTCGTGAAGAGCCTGTTGGCTGACAAGATGGGGACGCCATGACCACTCCGATCCAGAAACAGGCATTCCTCGAAGGCGGAGAAGCCGATGCTTGGTTCACCCGCAACAGAGCCAGCCTCGAAGTGGCCTCCCCCTGGCGGATCGAGCTCGCCAAGCGCATCGCAGCACACGTCCGCCCGAACGATCGCGTGCTGGAGATCGGATGCGGGGAGGGCGTGAATCTCGAGGAACTGCGACGCCTCGTCCCGGTACTGGCTCACGGCATCGATCCCTCCATGCAAGCCGTTCGGGCCGGGCTTCAGCGCCTGCCTGACGTCGATCTTCAGTGCGGCACCTCGGATCGGCTGCCATGGCCGGACGCGCACTTCAACATGGTCTGGTTCGGCTTCTGCCTGTACCTTGTCGACCGGTCACTGCTGTTTCGCAGCATCGCCGAAGCCGATCGCGTGCTGGCCGACGGCGGCACGCTGGCGATCCTCGACTTCGACCCCGACGTACCATGCAAGCGCCCCTATCACCACCGACCGGGGTTGTGGTCGTACAAGATGGACTACTCGCGTCTGTTGCTCGCCAACCCCGACTACCGTCTCGTCGAGAAATTCAGCCTGTCGCATGGCGGCGACGGCTGGGTGGCAGACCCGCAAGAACGGCTGGGCCTGTCCATCCTGCGCAAGGACGCCGAACATGCTTATCGCAAGGACTGACCGATGAAAAGCTTCACGAAATCCGAGGCCGCGCTGGCGCGTGCAGAGAAAACCATTCCGCTGGGCAGCCAGACCTTCAGCAAGAGCCGCACGCAGTACCCGCACGGCGTCTCGCCCTACTTCATCACGCATGCGAAGGGCTCCCGCGTCTGGGATGTCGACGGCAACGAATACATCGACTTCGTCAGCAGCCTCGCGTCCATCACGCTCGGCTACCAGGATCCTGATGTCACGAATGCGGTGCGCACCCAGCTCGACTCGGGCGTGATCTTCTCGCTGCCGCATCCGCTGGAAGCCGAGGTCGCCGAACTCATCTGCGAGATGGTTCCCTGCGCCGAGATGGTCCGCTTCGGCAAGAACGGCTCCGATGCCACTTCGGGGGCGATCCGCGTCGCGCGCGCATTCACCGGCCGCGACCATGTCGCCGTGTGCGGCTATCACGGCTGGCAGGATTGGTACATCGGCAGTACGGCCCGCAACCGCGGCGTGCCGGAGGCAACCCGCGCGCTCACGCACACCTTCGCCTACAACGACCTCGAATCCCTGCGCAAGGTGCTGGCGCAGCAGCCCGGTGGCTTTGCAGCGGTGATTCTCGAGCCGATGAACGTCGCCCATCCGCAGCCAGGATTTCTCGAAGGCGTGAAGGCCCTGGCTCACGAACATGGCGCGCTGCTGGTCTTCGACGAAACCATCACCGGCTTCCGCTATGCGAACGGAGGTGCACAGGCATTCTTCGGCGTCACGCCCGACCTCGCCACCTTCGGCAAAGGGCTCGCCAACGGCTACCCCGTGTCGGCTGTGGCCGGCCGGCGCGACGTGATGAAGCTCATGGAAGAAATCTTCTTCTCGTTCACGTTCGGCGGAGAAACGCTGTCGCTGGCGGCCGCCAAGGCCACGCTGCTGAAGCTGAAGCGCGAACCGGTGGCCGAGACGCTGGCCGCACGCGGGAACGCAATCCTCGCCGGCGCGGGCGAGGTGATCAAGACCCATCGGCTGGACGATGTGTTCTCGCTCAGCGGCCACCCGTCCTGGACGTTTCTCAATCTGAAGGAGGCCCGTGGCCACAGCGTCTTCGAGATCAAGACGCTGCTGATGCAGGAGATGCACCAGCGCGGATTCCTGACGGTCGGCACGCACAACGTGAACTACGCGCACAGCGAGGCCGACATCGCGGCGCTGGTCTTGGCCTATGGCGAGGTGCTGCCGATGATCGGCCATGCGCTCGACCAGGGCCGGTTGCGCTCCCTGCTGCGCTGCGAACCGCTGGTGCCGCTGTTCAAGCTGCGCTGACACATGCGGATCTGCATACGCGTCGATGCTTCGCCGCGCCTCGGGCTCGGGCACATCAGACGCTGCCTGTCGCTCGCACACGCGCTGCACGAAGCCGGCGCGGAGCTGGTGTTCGTCAGCCGGCGCCTCGGCGTCGACGTGGCCGCGCAGCTCGAGGCGACGCCGTTCACGCTGCACCTGCTCGGCGATCAGGGCGGGCCCGAGGTCGTTCCGCCGCTGCAGGACGCCGCCGAGACGCTCGCCGCGCTGCGAACGACTGCCGCAGTCGACTGGGTGATCGTCGACCACTATGCGCTCGATGAAGCATGGCACCAGCACGTGGCACACGTGCTCACGACCCGTGTGGCCGTGATCGACGATCTGGCCGACCGGCCGCTCGCCGCGACATTGCTGATCGATCACAACCTGTCGGCAGATCACCGCGGCAAGTATTCCGGCCGCATCGATGTCGGCACGGCCGTGCTCGGTGGCCCGCGCTTCGCGCTGCTCGGACCGCAATACGCACGAGCCGAACGCCAGCCTTTCAACGAGCAGGTGCGCAGCATCGGCATCTTCCTGGGCGGAACCGACCCGGACAACGTCTCGGTTGCCGCGCTGCAGGCCTGCCGCGAGGTGGCTGGCTTCACCGGACCGATCGAAGTCGTCAGCACCCGCGCCAACCCGAATCTGCCGGCGTTGATGCAGGCGTGCGGCCGCTGGCCGCAGACCACGCTGACGCTTGACCTGCCCGATCTGGCCACCTTCTTCGCACACCATGACCTGCAGATCGGTGCCGGCGGCGGTGCGATGTGGGAGCGCTGCTGCATCGGTGCGCCGACGCTCGGCCTGGTCTGCGCCGAGAACCAGCGCATGGTGCTGCCGCAGTTGGCGGACATCGGCGCCGTCGCGCTGGCGCCCGATCTGCAACCTGCCACGCTCGGCCGCGCGGTCGCCGTGCTGGCCGACGATCCGGCGCGGCGCCTGTCGCTCGCGCGCCAGTCGATGACGCTGGTCGACGGCCGCGGCGCGCAGCGCGTCGCGCTGCACATGCTGGCACCGATGCTTGCAGTGCGACCCGCCACCGCCGAAGACGCGTCGCGCCTGTACGCCTGGCGCAGCGACCCGAGCACACGCCGCGCCTCGCACGACAGCCGCGAGATCGCCTACGACAGCCACTGCCGCTGGCTCGACGGCGTACTGGCCGACCCCGACCGCTCGTTGTGGATCGGCTTCGTCGGTCGCATCCCGGTGGGCTCGATCCGCTTCGACCGCACGGGGCCCGGCCGCTTCAAGGTGTCGCTCTACCTCGACCCCGCGCTGCACGGCCTGGGTCTCGGGGCCGGCCTGCTGGGTGCCGGCGAACAGGCGCTCGGGCACCTGGTGCAGGGCCCCTTCGCCATCGATGCCGATGTGCGGGAGCACAACGCGGCGTCGCGTCGCCTTTTCCTCTCTGCGCACTATACGGGCGAGGGAACGGCGTTTTCAAAGCAGTTCCGCGGCAGCGAAATGCCGTACCAGCCCCAACCGAAAGTTCGGTCATGGTCGTAAGCGACGATTTCATTGCTGCTCTCCAAGGTTCCACCGTGGAGCTGTTCCAGCTGCGGCAATCCGACGTGTCCGCCCCGTACCTCAGCTGGCTGTCGAACAGCGACGTGACCCAGTATCTGGAGGTCCGGTTCGCGACACCGCAGGTCGACGAGCTGCTCAGCTACGTCGAGCACTGCCTGGCATCGCCGAACATCCTGCTACTGGGCATTCGCGAACGGGTGAACGGCCAGCACGTGGGCAACATCAAGGTCGCCTGGAGCCCCAATCACCTGGTGGGCGACGTCGGCATCATGCTCGGTGACCCGGCCAACTGGGGACGCGGTTACGGCTCGCAGGCGGTGCGGCTGCTGAGCCGCTTCGCGCTCGATTCGCTGCGCCTGCGCAAGCTGGTGGCCGGCATCTATCGTTCCAACACGGCAAGCATCCACACCTTCCGCAACGCAGGCTTCGAGCAGGAGGCCGTGCTGCGCGGCCACGCGCTGCTCGACCAACGTCCGGAGGACGTCCTGTTGTTCTCGATCTTCAGCTCCTGACGGCCTCGCCGTCTCCAGAGGCTCCTCAAGGCATTCACATGCAAACATCATTCGACATCGCCGGCCGCCCGATCGGATCCGCCAGCCGCCCGTACCTCATCGCCGAGATGTCGGGAAACCACAACCAATCGCTGAGCCGCGCCCTGGAGATCGTCGACGCCGCGGCGCGCGCCGGCGCCGATGCGATCAAGCTGCAGACATACACCGCCGAGACGATGACGCTCAACGTGCAGGCGGCCGGCTTCGTGATCGAAGATCCCAACAGCCTGTGGGCGGGCCGCCAGTTGTTCGACCTGTACAAGGAGGCTCACACGCCCTGGGACTGGCACAAGCCCATCATGGACCGCGCGGCGCAACACGGGCTGCATTGCTTCAGTACGCCGTTCGACGACTCCGCGGTCGACTTCCTCGAATCGCTCGGCGTGCCGGCCTACAAGATCGCCTCGTTCGAGAACACCGATCTGCCGTTGATCCGCAAGGTGGCCTCCACCGGCAAGCCGATGATCATCTCGACCGGCATGGCCACGCTGGGCGAGATCCACGAGGCCGTGCAGACGGCGCGCGACGCCGGCTGCAGCAAGCTTGTGCTGCTGAAGTGCACCAGCACCTACCCTGCCACGCCGGACAACACCCACATCCGCACCATTCCCAACATGCGCGAAGCGTTCGGCTGCGAAGTGGGCCTGTCGGATCACACGATGGGCTGCGGCGTCGCGGTGGCTTCGGTAGCGCTGGGCGCCAGCGTCATCGAAAAGCACTTCACATTGCGCCGTGCGGACGGTGGGGTCGACTCGTCGTTCTCGCTCGAGCCCGACGAATTCGCGCAGCTTCGCATCGAATCCGAGCGGGCCTGGCAGGGCATGGGCGAGGTGCGCTATGGCGGCTCCAAGGCCGAGGAAAAATCGCGAGCGTTTCGTCGTACGCTGTACGTCGCCCAGCCGTTGAAGGCGGGCGACACGCTGACGGCAGAGAACGTGCGCATCGTGCGCCCGGGTTTCGGTTTGCCGCCGAAGTACTACGACATTGTGCTGGGCAAGAAGATCGGCCGCGACGCCGCCCCTGGCACGCCGCTCACATGGGATCTGATTGCATGAGCAGCACCCGCATCTTCGTCTTCTGCCGGCCCTACCTGATCCCCGACTTCCGCGAGAACGTCGCGGCGTTGGGCAACGGGTTCGAGTTCCGCTTCCTGACCGACGGTCAGAGCGAAGGCACGACTGACACGCGGGCCCGCTTCTACGCCCGCCTGAGCCAGGCGCCGCAACCGGCGGGCTTCGATGCCGCCGCCGAACAGGAAGTCATCGACCGCTGCCGCTTCCTGCGCAACCTGGCGCCGGACCAGGCCTTGCGGATGCTGCGTGCGATGGCCTCGGTGCTGAGCGAAGAGCTCGACCAGCATGCGCCGGTCGCCGTGCTGTCGCACATGGTCGACGACTACGTCACGCACCTGCTCGCCGAACTGGCGCGCCGGCGCGGCCTGGTGTACGTCGGCTTCGCGTACTCGTACTTCCCGGGCAAGGTGCAGGTCACCGAGTACGGCTACGGACTGCCGTTCAACTTCCGCGAGCCGGACGACGCCGAGACCACCGAGGTGCAGGGGCAGATCTCCGACCGCACCTTCCGGCAGAACTACCTGCAGAAGGACACCTACACGCGGGTGCGGCACCTGAAGGCCATGCTGCGCTACCGCGTGAAGCAGGTGGTTTTCGCGGCCAGGGCGCGGCTGCAGCGCGACCCGCTGCATATGCACTACGCCTGCCTGCCCTTTGTGGTGGAGCGCCGCCGCTGGAGCGACTTCCCGTCGCCGAACGACTTCCATGGCGACTGGCGTGCTCGGCTGGAAGCGACCCGCCAGGGCGCGGCCAAGCCGGTGCTGTACTTCCCGCTCGGCTACTTTCCCGAGGCCACGATCGATTACTGGATCGGCAACCGGCGAGCGCTGCAGTACGAGCGCACGGTGCTCGACATCTGCCGCACGCTGGCACCGCATTTCACCGTGGTGGTGAAGGAGCACCTGCACATGCTGGGGGCCCGCAGCACGGCCTTCTACCGGCAGATCCGTGACCTGCCGCAGGTCATCAGCGTGCCGCCGCTCGAGTACAGCAATGATGTGCTGGCTGCCGCCGACACGGTGCTGATGGGGGCCGGCAGCATCGGCGTCGAGGCGTACATCCGCGGCAAGGCCATCGTGTCGTTCTGCGACACCAGCTATTGGTTCCCGTACGCCAATGCACTGCACGTAGACCTGGACGACCTGGGCCAGTGGCCGCAGCGCATCGCGCAGAAGATCGCCGGCCACGTCGAACCGACGCCGCAGCAGCGGCTGGAGTTCATCCGCCAATGCCTGCGCAGCACCATGCGCCAGCTGCGCCCCGGCAAGCGCTGGCCGATCTGCAACCCGCAGGACCTGGCGCAGGCGCTGGCCACGGCGGCAGCACGGCGCACGGCGCCAGCGGCCCCCGCCCGTCCGGCCGAGCAAACGGCCATCGCGAGCCGGGAAGCCGCATGAGACTCGACCTGCTGGTGCGGCCGTCGCTGTGGTCCTTTGCGGTGCAGCGGGTGTGCACCTGGGCGCCGCTGCGTCGCGTGCTTGCCTCGGGCGTCGCCGCGCTGCGGCCGGCCTGGCGGCCCACGCAGCCGGCGGGAGCCCCTGATCGCACGGCCCGCCTGCGCGCCGAACTGCAGCGCGACGGCGTCGCGTTCCTACCGGCGTTCCTGTCGCCCGACACGGTCGGACGCATCAAGGCGCACCTCGAAGGCCAGCCGCTGAAGGAGCGCTTCGCGCCGGGCCGCAGCGGCTTCACGGTGGATGACGTGCCTGCCAACGTGCACGTGGCCGAGTACGCGACTGCGCACCTGCTGCGCAGCCCGGACATCGTCGCGATCGCGAACCATCCCGAGCTGCTGGCCGCGGCCGCGGCCTACCTGGGTTGCAAGCCGACCATCTCGAGCCTGAGCGTGTGGTGGTCGCTGCCAGCCGACGGCAGCGCGCAGGAGGCGGAGAACTATCATCGCGACGTCGATGAATGGCGCTTCGTGAAGCTCTTCGTCTACCTGAGCGACGTCGACGAAGACGCAGGGCCGCACTGCTTCGTGCGGGGCTCGCACCGGCACCCGGGGTTCCTGCGGATTCGGCGCATTCCCGACCCAGAGGTCGAGGCGGCGTTCAAGCCCGAGGACCAACTGAAGATCCAGGGCCGCACCGGCGACGCCTTCCTGGAAGACACCTTTGGGCTGCATAAGGGGCAGCCGCCGCGCAAGCGCCGCAGGCTGCTGCTGCAAGTGCAGTACTCGATCAATCCGATTGCGGTGTACCGGTATGCGCCGATCCCACCGTCGACGACGGATCAGCAGATCGACCCGTACGTCAACAGGCTCTACCTTCAATCGCAGTGAAACCGCCGCCGCAACCATCAGGAATGCACAGCAGGGCGCTGTACTCCCGCGCCTATGCGTGGGGGTGGGCACCGGTGCTGGTGCTGCTGGCGCTTCCGATAGCTTCGTTCACGGCGCTCTCTGCCTTGCAGATCGCGGGCGTGCTGGTGCTGATCGCAGCCGGCCATGCCGTCCTGCTTCATGGCGAGCACCGGCGCCGCCTGGCGACGCCGGTGCTCGCGGCCCCACCGCAGGCTTATTGGCGGGCCGTGTGGTGCTTTTCCATCTTGTCAATCGTGGGATGCTGGCTGGTTGCGAGGGAGCAGGCTTCGATCCTCGGCGACAGCTCATTCGAGAATCTCCAGGAACGCTATGTGGCGATGGTGCAGGCATCGCTCGAAGGCAATTCCAGTTCGTCGATCCTGTCGAGCATCGGCAACCTGGTCCGCTCATTCTTCTTCGTCGCCCTGGTGGCTTTCGTCGCCTACACGCGAACCAGCGCTGCGCGCTGGAAGAAGTTGATCGCCGCCGCGCTGATCGGCCTGGCCTTGGCAGAGAACTTCCAGTTGAACGTCAGCCGCCTGCAGTTCATCTTCTACATCATCTGCCTTGCCATTGCTGCACACATCGTCGCGCATCCCTGGCTGAAGAAGAAGTGGCCGATCGTGACCGTGGCCGGCCTGCTGTCGATCTTCATGGTCATCACGACCAACCAGCGATTCACGGCATCTTTCGGCGACGACTCCGTCGCGGCCGACTACATCGCGCGGCTGTTCGGCGTCCAGATACTTCCACTCGGCAGCCATGTAATCGACCAGCTCGGCGTGGCGGTCTTCACCTTGTCGATCTACCTGTCGCAAAGCGTTGCGGAACTGATCCGCCTGATCGCGGACAACCCAAGCCCATACGCTCTGGGCAGGCATTCCCTCTTTCTCGTGATATCGCCCGTTCTGCGACTCATCGGATTTCCGCTGACTCCGGGCGCCGACGCGCCCCTGACCAATCAGGGCTTGTGGTGGGGCTTCATGGGTGACCTCTACATCGACTTCGGGATCCTGTTCCCTGTCGCGTTCCTGCTGGTCATGTGGCTGATGGCCAGGACGGCGATCCGCTTCGGCACCGGCCCCGTGTACGGGTTGACCTTGAGGTGCCTGACTGCCGGCATGCTGTTCGTGGTGCCCTACACCGGCATCTTCAACACCTACGCAGTGAGCTATTTCGGAATTCTTGCCCTGGCGGCATGGGAGCGGAAATGCCGCCGCAAGCCGCGGGTGAGCACCATCATTGGATCCCATGCAGCGCACAGCCCCCGTTAGAGTCGTCGGGCTCGACCTGCTGCGCGGCGCGTGCGCCGTGCTTGTCCTGCTCTACCACGTCACGCTGTGGAAAGGGCTGGGAGAGCACCACACATGGGGCCTCTTCGGCGTCTACATCTTCTTCGTGCTGAGCGGGGCCAGCCTGACCATCGCATACCGCGACAAGTTCGATGAGGGGTATCCGCTCACTGCCTTCATCCTGTTGCGCTTCGCGCGCCTGATGCCGCTCTTCCTGCTGGCCAGCGTCGTCATGCTGGTCCACAAGGTTCACGCCGAAGGACCGACCTCGCAGGCCTGGTGGGAAGGCCTCCTGTCGACGTCGCTGCTGTTCGGTCTGGGCAATCCAGGTGTCAACTCGATGGTCCTGGGGGGATGGTCGCTCGGCATCGAGTTCGTCTTCTATCTCGCCTTCCCGGTGCTGATGGCATTTGCCTTCTCACGCTCCCGATGGATCCTGGGAGCCGTCCTCTTTGCGCTGCAGGTCGCCTTCATCGAATTGACGCTGGCCCGAACGCCGGATTTCCGGTCGGCTTGGGCGTCGTACATCCAGCCGCAGGCCTTCGTCGCGTACTTCTTCGCGGGTTGCCTGATCGGGAGATTCGTGCTGGTGGGGGGCAGCATGCCACCGTGGCTGCGGTTCGCACTCGTCGCGGTCTGTGCACCGGCCATCGTCTCGCTCAGCGGCGAAACGGCAACCGCAACGCTGACGGGACCCAGGGGCGTCGTGCTGGCTCTCATGTCCATCGCGCTTGTCTTCGCTGCATCGCAGTTCCGGCCGACCGGGCCATGGACCCACAAGGTCTGCAACTGGTTCGGCGACATCAGCTACGGCACCTACCTTCTGCACCCGCTGGCGTTCATTGCGGTGTCGAAGCTGCTGCCGAACGCCAGCGCCGCAGTCACCATGGCGATCGTCCTTTTCATTGCGACCTTCTCTGCCTGGGGGTTGGAGCACTACTTCGAACGCCCCCTCAGGAATCGCGCAAGAACATTGATTGAACCAGCCAGAGTCCGTCCCATCTCATGATCACCCTTCTCTCCCCCCTCGCCTCCGCGAGTGAGCGCACGGCGCTGGCTCAGACGTTCTCGGCGGCAACGCCCTTCCAGCACGTCGTGATCGACAACGTGTTCCCGGAGAGCGTGCTCGACTCCGTGATCGAAGACTTCTCCCGCGTGCGTCACAACACGATCTACAACGAAGCGACGACCTTGCGCAAGCACACGTGCGATGAATGGAGCCGCTTTCCGCCAGCCACGTTCGAGATGATCTCGTACCTCAATTGCGGCGACTTCGTATCGTTCCTCAGCGACGTGACCGGCATCAAGGGGCTTGTCAGCGATCCATTCCTGATGGGCGGGGGCTTGCATGAAACGATGCCGGGCGGGTTCCTCAAGATGCACATCGACTTCAACTACCACCGCAGGCTGGAGCTCGACAGGCGAATCAACGTCATCCTGTTCCTGAACCGGGAGTGGCAGCCCGCCTGGGGCGGCGAACTGGTGCTGGCCGATCCGCAGATGAAGACCCAGGTGCCCGTTGCGCCCATCTTCAACCGCATGGTGATCTTCAACACCAACGACTTCTCCTTTCACGGCCAGCCCGATCCCCACGGTTTTCCGGAAGGCAACTCGCGCAAGAGCATTGCGATGTACTACTACTCGAACGGCCGGCCGGCGCACGAGACCACGTCGGCCAAGATCGGTACTACGTACAAGGCGCGCCACACCGGAGACTTGCCGCTGCGCGAGCGGCTCAAGGAAGCCGCTCGCCTGCTGGCGGGTTCGAAGCGCGCGCGGTGATGGTTGTGCTGGCTTGACGGGTCAAATGAAGAAGATCCTGATCTTCGCGTGCCGGCGCGGCCGGACCCGCGACCTGCCGCTGCTGCGCGCCGGCGCGCGCGCCGCGGGTTTCCGCTTCGTGCTGGTGCTGGTGCCGTTCGCCTGGCCGGTCCTGCTGCTGGCCGCCATCGCCCGCTGGATGGGTGTCGAGGTGTCCGTGGTGATCAGCGACCGGTTCGCCGGTGACCCCTGGCTCGCGCGCCTGCTCGGGCCGGATGCCGCGCGCATGCTGTGGAACTACGCGGATGAATTCCCGCGCGCATTGCAGATGGCCCCGCAGAAGCGCGTGTGCTTCTTCGAGGACACGCAGCACCCGGTGCAGTTGTTTCGCTTCGCGCCGCAGCTTCACCTTCGATCGCCAAACCCCCAGGCACGCCGGCAGGTGCTGTTCATCGGCGACGTCACCAACAGCAGCTCGCTGCCCGGTGGAGCTGACTGGTGGGAGGAGCGCTTCGCGGCCCTGCGCGCCAAGCACGGCCACGGCTTCTACCTGACGCAGGACTACCGCGACCTGCTGGCCGCCCACACCGGCTCGGCCGGCGAGCGGCGGCTGGCCCACGTGCTCTGCAAGAACCTGCTGCGGCTGTGGATCGCCCAATCGGTCAGCCTCGCCTTCGGCGACCGGCTGCAGCTGGTCGGCCCGAACTGGGGACGCTTCGGCCTCGCTTCGCAACCGGCGGCGTACTCGCTGCAGGCCCGCCTCGACCTGTACGAATCAGCGGCCGTGAATCTCGATTGCGGTTCGAAATCCGGCGACGCCGCGCTCTACCCGCGTTCCAGCGAAATCATCAGCTATGCCGGCGCGCCGGTGCAGGTGGTGTGCGCCGACAGCGCGCTGGTGTTCGGCGCGCGGATCGACGAGTTCGTCTTCGCGGACGAGCACACGCTGCACACCCTGCTGGAACAGCGCCTGGCCGAGCCCGAGGCACAGCGGCTTGAGCGCGCCGAATGGCTGGCGCAGCACCTGGAGCGCCATCAGCTGACGATGGCTGATTCATTCCGGCATCTGTGGGCTCCTTCGCCATCGCGCCCCGTCCCGGCGCCCGACGCGCCGACGCATCGTCGCTAGCCGTTCCATGCTGCGCATCTTTGCATCCGGCCTCGCCGCCAACGGGGTGTTCGTCGCCTCGGGACTGCTCAAGCAGTACTTCGTCGCCAGCTCGCTGTCGGTGGCCAACTTCGGCCTCTACGGATCGCTCGTTGCGCTGGCCTCGCTGCTGCTGGTGCTGGTGCCGTTTCCCGCGTACCTGAGCGTGATGATCAAAGGCTTCTCGGCGCCGGCCTCTGCTTTCGGCACGCGCAAGCGACTGATCGCTTCCTCGCGGACCGAGTTGCTGGTGTTGTCGATCGTCGCCGGGGCCGTGTGCTTGCTCTTGGCGCTGTATGCCTTGCTGGTCGACACGCCGGATCCCCGCCTGTGGATGCTGTTGCCACTCTTCGTCGTGCAGTACGCGACCGCCTGCCTGGACCTGCTGCTGCGGATGCAGCGGGCGCACAGTCGGCTGGCGGTCTTCATGATGGTCCGCAACCTGCCTTCGGTGCTGATGCTGATGCTGCTGCACCCGGCAGCGCCGCTGCAGGTGGTCGGGATCGATTTCGCGGCCGCGGTGCTCGTCACGGGATTCTTCCTGCACTCCAGGGAACTGCGCATCCGCCACGTCCTGCGGCTGCGCTGGCCGCGCAAGCGCCTGGACACGGAGCAGCTCACGCTCTGGCTCGCCCGCCTCGTCCAGTTCGGCAATTCGTCGCTTCTTCGGCTGCTCGTGCCGCTCGCGTACGGCCTGCACGACACCGGCTTGTTCTTCTTCGCGCTGATCGCCCAGCTCCCCTGCTCACTGTTCCTGTCGGTGACCACGCAACTGTTCGGGCATGCGCTCGCGCGCGTGAAACCGGGCGAGTGGCGCCTGCTGCTCCAGACACAGGCGTGGTTCGCACTGCCGAACATCGGCTATGCGCTGGCCGCGGTGCTGCTGCTGCCCTACTGGGACCTGGCCATTTCGTTCGTGCCGTCGCTCGCGAAGTACGCCGATGCGGCGCCGCTGGTGCTAGCGGTCGTCGTCTACAGTACGGTCCTTGCCAGCGATTGCCAGGAATATCTTCTGAGGGCGCGGGGCCTTTCCCGCATCCTCCTGGCCTTTTCCGGCACTTCGCTGCTCCTGCAAGGGGCCGTCGTAGGACTGGCATCCTGGCTGTCCATGAGCCTGGTGAGCACCTTGTACACCTGCGCCGCAGTACAGGCACTCACGCTGGCAGCCTTCAGCACGTATTCATTCCACCGAGTCATCGGTCGCATTGCATGGGAGTCGGGTTCTTGAAAGTCGTCATCACCGGTGGGTTGGGTTTCATTGGCCAGAAACTGGCGCGGCGGCTCATCGCCGAAGGCCACGGGGTCACGTTGATCGATGCGATCACGCCGCAGATCCACGGCGATCTGCCGCAGGTCGGCGCGCCCGACGGCGCGCTCGTGGTACGCGCCGACGTGCGCGAGCTCGCCCACCGCAGCGACCTGTTCGACGGCAGCGATGCCGTCTACCACCTGGCCGCCGAGACAGGCACCGCGCAGTCGATGTACCAGATCCAGCAGTACGTGAGCGTCAACGACCTCGGCACTGCAGCCGTGCTGGAAGCGATCTCACGCTGCGCCCGGCGGCCGCGCCAGATGGTGCTGGCCTCCAGCCGCAGCGTCTATGGCGAAGGCGCCTACGAAGACGCGTCGCGCCCCGGCGAGCGGGTGCTGCCCGCGGCCCGCACCGCGGCCCAGCTGGCCGGCGGCCAATGGAACCCGACCGCCTCGGGCGGTGGCTTGTTGACCGCAATCGCCACCCCCGAGTCGTCACCGTTCTCGCCCGGCTCGGTGTACGCCGCCACCAAGGCCGCGCAGGAACTGCTGGTGAGCTCGGCCGCGGCCAGCCTGGGCGTGCGCAGCACCATCCTGCGCTTCCAGAACGTCTTCGGCGAAGGTCAGTCGCTGCGCAATCCGTACACCGGCATCATCTCGATCTTCTTCAACCGCGCCCGGCAGAACCTTGAGATCCCCATCTACGAGGACGGCGAGGAATCGCGCGACTTCGTCCACGTGGACGACGTGATCGAGGCGCTGTGTCGCGTGCTGCAGGCCGAGCTGCCGGCCGGCACCACGCTCAACGTGGGCAGCGGCGTGGCCACCTCGGTGAGCACGCTGGCCCGCACGCTGCTCGAGGTGTCCAGGCTCGCAGTGCCGGTGCGCGTGACGGGGCAATACCGGGTGGGCGACATCCGGCATTGCTTCGCCGACCTGTCGCGCGCACGGGCGCTGCTCGGCTTCGAACCACGGCTGTCGCTGAGCGACGGCCTGCAGCGTTTCGTCGACTGGGCGCGCACGCAACCCGTCTACGAAGACCAGTCGGCCCGCGCCACCGACGAACTGAAGAAGATGGGCCTGACGAACGCGTCGCGCTGATCCATGGACCCGATCGACACCTCCCGCCTGTCGGGGTTGCTGCAAAGCGACCTCGAACGCTACTTCTTCTACAACGGGCAAGCCGGCAGGATCCCGCGCAAGCGCGACCTCTGGCGCAATTTCCTGATCCCGCGCTGCGCGCCGGTGGCGATCTACCGGCTGTCGAGCGCGTGCCAGAAGAAAAACTGGAACGGCAGCGCCAAGCTGTTGACCTGGCTCAACTTCTACCTGCACGGCGTCGAGATCAGCTCGCGCTGCGACATCGGTCCCTACTTCTACATGCCGCACGCGAACGGCGCCGTCATCGGCGCCACGTCGATCGGCAGCCATGCCGTGATCTACCACCAGGCCACCCTCGGCGCCAAGACCATCGAGTACGCCGACGACGGTCGCCCGCGCGTGGGAGACCGCGTGCTCATCGGCTCCGGCGCCAAGGTGCTGGGCGGCATCACCATCGAAAACGACTGCCGCATCGGCGCCAACAGCATCGTCATGACCAACCTGCCGCAGGGTTCGCTCGCCGTCAGCCCGCAGGCCCAGATCATCCGTACAGGAGCACTCTGATGTTTTCCATCTCCACGCCATCAGGCGACAAGATCAGCATCCCGGCCTCCGCCGGGGAAGACAATCCGTACTTCCGGCCCGACCAGCTGGCCGAGGCCGCGAGCTACTTCCATGACCAGGGCTACGTCGTCATCCGCGGCGGCGCCCCGGCCGAATTGTGCGACCAAGCCCGCGCGGCCTTCGCGGGCCAGATCAAGAAGTACCCGGATTTCCTCTACCGCCAGACCGGCGGCAACCCCGAGCGGAACCGCTTCAACGACCGCTCGTTCGTGATGAACCCGATCCTGAACGTGCAGGACGTTCCCACCGCGACGCTCGGCGACTTCCGCAAGAAGGCTCTCAAGACCATCTGCAACGACCAGGTCAAGGCCTTCCTGCGCACGCTGTTCGGCGAAGACCCGAAGCTCGTGCAGTCGATGTATTTCGAAGGCAACTCGCAGACCTGGCCGCACCAGGACACCTACTACCTCGACAGCGAGAAGATCGGCACCATGGTGGCCGCCTGGTATGCCGTCGAGGACATCCAGCCCGGTGCCGGCCGCTTCTTCGTCTACCCGAAGAGCCACCTGATCGATCTCGCCAAGAACGGCGGCGACTTCGACGTCGCGTTCAACCATGACCGCTACAAGAAGCTGATCGTCGAGATCATCCGCGACCATCGGCTCGAATGTCGCGCGCCCGCGCTGCAGAAAGGCGACGTGCTGTTCTGGCATGCGCGCACCATCCACGGCAGCCTGGAGACGCTGCAGCCCGATTTCAGCCGCTCGTCGCTGACGGCGCACTTCATCCCGTCCTCGCACCGCTTCCTTCAGTTCCAGTCGCGCATCAAGCCGTTGAAGAACACCGATTTCGAAGGCTGGTCGGTGCACCACCCGAAGTCGCTCGACAGGCTGCGCAACCGCGCCATCCTGTTCTTCGAAACCAGCTTCCCGAAGTCGTTCCAGCGCGCCAAGTGGCTGACGGTCAAGCTGCTGGTCACCAAGTGATCAGGCAGGGAGAGGGGGCATGAAGCGCCTCGACGGCCAGCGCGTCCTCCTGGTCGCGCCGCGCTTCTTCGGCTACGACAAGGACATCGGCGGCGAGATCTCGCGGCGTGGCGCGCAGGTCGACCTGCTGCCCGATCGGCCCTTCGATACACCGCTGATGACGGCACTGACGCGCCTGAGCCCGGCCCGCGTGCTGCCCGCCGCCGACCGGCTGTACGAGCGCCTGCTCGCCGGCTTCGGTGCGCGCCACTACGACACGATCCTGGTCGTCAACGGGCAGACGCTGTCACCAGTGACGCTGCGCCTGCTCCGCAGCCGCTTCCCGACGGCACGCCGCGTGCTGTACATGTGGGATTCAGTCGACAACCGCCGCGGCGTCATCGACAACCTGCGGTTCTACGACGACACCTTCAGCTTCGATCCGGCCAGTGCCCGGCAATACGGCATGCGCCTGCGGCCGCTCTTCTTCTCGAGCGGCTTCGAGCGCCCGCCGGCCGGCGGCTTCGAACACCACATCAGCTTCGTCGGCACGGCGCACACCGACCGTTTCGCCGTCATCGACCGCCTGCGCCAGACCCTGCCGGCCGGCCTGAACGCGTACTGGTACCTCTACCTGCAGGCCCCGTGGGTCTACCATGCCTACCGGCTGTCGAAGCCGGCCATGCGCCGCTCGAAGCGCGACGACTTCCGCTTCGCCCCGCTGGACAAGGCCACGCTGCAGTCGGTGTTCTCGCGCTCGCTGTCGGTGCTCGACATCGAGCACCCGCGCCAGCGCGGGCTGACCATGCGCACCTTCGAGACCATGGGATCGCACAAGAAGCTCATCACCACCAACGCGCAGGTGCGCGACTACGACTTCTACCGCCCCGAGAACATCTGCGTGATCGACCGTGCGGCACCACGCGTGCCTGCCGGCTTCTTCGAGTCGCCGTTCGTGCCGGTGGGCGAAGCCTTGTACCGCCGCTACAGCCTCGCTGGATGGGTCGACGAGGTGCTCGGCGACACGGCGCCAGCCGCCTCGGAGCAGGCCGCATGATCCGCCGCGCCCTCGTCACCGGAGCCAGCGGCTTCATCGGCACCCGCCTCGTCGACCGCCTGCTGCGCGACGGCATTCCGGTCGTCGCGCTGTCGCGGCGCGGCAGCCGCCGCCCGGGCCTGGCCGCGGACATCCGCGTGGCCGACTATGCCGATGCCGGCGCGCTGCAGGCGGCCTTCGCCGGTGCGCAGGTCGTCTTCCACCTCGCGGCGCGTGCGCACCAACTCGGCGAAGACACCGCGGCACCCTGCATCGACGAGCGCTACCGTGCCGCCAACGTCGACAGCGCCGTCGCCGTCGCGCAGGCAGCACGCGCGGCAGGCTTGCAGCGTGTCGTGCTGGTCAGCTCGATCGGCGTCAACGGCAACGCGACCAGCGGCCGACCGTTCAGCGCCGACGACCGGCCGAACCCGATCGAGCCGTACGCGAAGAGCAAGTGGCTGGCCGAGCAATCGGTGGCGCAGGCGCTGGCCGAAGGCCCGACCGACTACGTCATCCTGCGTCCCCCGCTGGTCTATGGTCCGGGCTGCCCGGGCAACTTCCTGAAGCTGATGAACCTGGCCGCGCGCGCTCCGCTGCTGCCGCTGGGCGGGTTGCATGCGCCCCGCACCCTGATCGGCGTCGACAACCTGGTGGACGCCCTGCTCGTGGCGGGCGCACACCCGCAGGCATCGCGGCGCACCTTCCTGGTCGGCGACGCCCGCGACACCGACGTCGGCGAGATCCTGCGGACGCTGGTGCGAGGCTGCGGACGTTCGTCGCGCGCCGTGGTCGACGTCCCGGTGTCCTGGCTCGCTGCGCTCGCCCGCATCGCCGGCAAGGCCGACACCTGGAACAAGCTGGCTGCCAGCCTGCAGGTGGACGGCAGCGAGTTCCAGCGGGCGACCGGCTGGCAGGCCCCGCAAGACCCCGTCGACGGCCTGCTGGAAGCCGCCCGCCACCACCGGACGAACCATCGCGACTCCTCCTCTCCATGAACGCCACKATCCTCCTCTGTTTCGCGCTGGCCGGCGGCCTGGTCGCCTGGGGGCTCACTGCGGCCGTCAGGCGCTATGCGCTGGCGTCGCAGCTGCTTGACCTGCCCAATGAGCGCAGCTCGCACCAGGTGGCCACGCCACGCGGCGGCGGCGTCGCGATCGTGACGTCGTTCCTGGCCCTCACCGTCATCGCCTGGCTGCTCGGCATGATCGACGCGCGCTTCTTCGCGGCGATCGTCGGCGCCGGCACGCTGGTGTCGGTGCTGGGCTTCGTCGACGACCGCTCGCACCTGCCGGCCCGCTGGCGCTTCCTCGGGCATGCCGCGGCAGCCGCCTGGATCCTCGCGTGGATGGGCGGCATCCCGCCGGTGCCGGTGTTCGGTACCCGCATCGACCTCGGCATCGCCGGGCTGGTCGTCGCCGGGGCCTACTTGGTCTGGTCGACCAACCTGTTCAACTTCATGGACGGCATCGACGGCATCGCCAGCATCGAAGCCATCACCGTGATGGTGGCCGCAGGTGTCCTGTGGATGCTGTACGCCCCGGGTTCCGGTGGACCGGTGCCAATCCTGCTCGCAGCCTGCGTCGGCGGCTTCCTGGTCTGGAACTACCCGCCCGCCCGCATCTTCATGGGAGATGCCGGCAGCGGCTTCCTCGGCATCATGGTCGGGCTGCTGTCGCTGTGGTGCGGCCACATCCTGCCGCACCTCTTCTGGAGCTGGTTCATCCTGTACGGCGTGTTCATGGTCGATGCGACGGTGACGCTGGTTCGCCGTGTCAACCGGCGTCAGCCCTTCTACCAGGCGCACCGCAGCCACGCCTACCAGTACGCGTCACGCCGCCTGCGGTCGCACCGCAACGTGTCGCTGGCGATCGGGGCTATCAACTTGGCATGGTTGCTGCCGCTGGCCTGGCTGGTCGCCGAAGGGCGGCTGGACGGCGTAGCCGGCGTGGTCATCGCCTATGCCCCCCTTGCCTGGCTGGCCTTCAAGTTCAAGGCCGGCGACGCCGCGGCGCAGGATGGCGCCGCAACCCCGCACCGGAGCTGAGCCCATGTTGCGATCCGCCCTCGGGCATTACCTGTCCCAGCTGCCGCCACGCGCCAAGCTGGCGCTGATGATCGGCGGCGACGCCTTGTTCCTGCCACTGTGCGTGATGGCATCGGTGGCGTTCCGGCTCGGCTCGCTCGGCAATGCACTGCAGACCTCGCTCGACATCCAAGTCATCCTGGGCCTGCTGACCCTGCCGGTGCTCGGCGTGGCAGGCCTGTACCGAACCGTGGTGCGCTACATCGACGTGCGCGTGGTCGCCGCCGCCAGCGGATCGCTCGCGATCGTCGTGCTGATGGTGTTCCTGCTGGCGCTCGCGCTGAACGTCCACGTGCTGCCGCGTTCGTCGCTGCTGATCTACTGGTTCGTCGCGTTCACGTACGTGATCACCTCGCGCTTCATCGCGCGCCAGCTGCTGCGCCAGGGCCTGAAGCGGGCCGGGCTGCCGCGCCTGCACACCGCGATCTACGGGGCTGGCGACGCCGGAGCGCAGCTCGCGCAGGCCATGCAGTTCAGCACCGAGTACAAGGCAGTGTGCTTTCTGGACGACCGGCCCGATCTGCACCGCAAGACGGTTGCCGGGTTGAAGGTCTACGCGCCGGAAGACCTCGCACGGGCGATCGAGCGGCACGACGTCGCGCAGATCGTGCTGGCCATCCCGTCGGCGACGATGCAGCGCAAGCGCGAGATCATCGAAAGCCTCGAGAAGGCCGGCCTGCCCATCAAGCTGCTGCCCGGCCTGGTCGACATGGTCAACGGCCGCGCCGACGTCTCTGACATCCGCGAGGTCGACGTCGCCGACCTGCTCGGGCGCGATCCGGTGCCGCCGCAGGCGGCGCTGTTCGCCCGCAACATCTCAGGCAAGGTGGTGCTGGTCACCGGGGCCGGCGGCTCGATCGGCGGCGAGCTGTGCCGCCAGATCGCGTCGCAGAACCCGAGCCGCCTGCTGCTGCTGGACCATTCCGAATTTGCGCTCTACTCGATCGACCAGGAACTTCGGCAGCTGCATCCTTCGATCGACATCGTCGCGTGCCTGGGCTCGGTCCTCGACGAAACGCTGTTGTCCCGGCTGCTGCGCGAGCACGGGGTGCAGACGATCTACCACGCGGCCGCCTACAAGCACGTGCCGCTGGTCGAAAGCAACATCCAGCAGGGCCTGCGCAACAACATCGTCGGCGCGCAGGTGCTGTCGCGCGCCGCGCTGTCGTCGCACGTCGAGACCTGCGTGCTGGTCTCGACTGACAAGGCCGTGCGTCCAACCAACGTAATGGGGGCGTCGAAGCGCGCGGCGGAACTGATCTTCCAGGCCGCGGCCCACCGCAGCGGCAGCACGACCTTCTCGATGGTCCGCTTCGGCAACGTGCTGGGCTCGTCCGGCTCGGTGGTGCCGCTGTTCAAGCGACAGATCCGCTCGGGCGGGCCCATCACCATCACCCATCCAGACATCATCCGCTACTTCATGCTGATCCCCGAGGCCGCGCAGCTGGTCATCCAGGCCGGGGCGATGGCGCGCGGCGGCGAGGTGTTCGTGCTCGACATGGGCGAGCCGGTGCGCATCGCCGACCTGGCCCGCTCGATGATCCGGCTGTCGGGCCTGACCGAACGCACCGAGACCCAGCCCGATGGCGACATCGAGGTCCGGTTCGTGGGCCTGCGCCCCGGCGAAAAGCTGTTCGAGGAGCTGCTCATCGGCAACGAGGTCGTCCCGAGCGGGCATCCGCGCATCATGTGCGCCCGCGAGCGCTACATCGATCCGATACTGCTCGACAAGATGATCGAATCGCTGAAGGTAGCCTGCGACAGCAACGACATCGACGGCATGCTGCGCCAGGTCCGCAACCTGGTGCCCGAGTACCGCTCGGCCGACGAAGTCAACCGCGAAGCGGCGGCCTCGCTTCAGGCACGCTGACCGCCGTCGCCATCCGGCGCGGGTTGCAGCGCACTGTGGCCGGGCACGGTGAGCACAGGCAGGCCCGTCTGCTTCGCCAGCGCAATGGCATGCTCGCGCTGCCCCTCGGTGGCACCCGGCATGGCCACGATGACATGGGTGGCGCCCGAGCAGATGTGCGGGCGCGTCACTTCCGACAACGAACCGAGGACGGGGATGCCGGCAATGCGCTGGCCCCGGTTGGCCGGATCGTCATCGAGCAACGCGAGGACGTACCACCCGTCGCGCAGGTGGATGCCGGCGATCAGACGGCGCGCGGCATCCCCCGCCCCCATCACGACGGCGCGGCGCTGCTCGGTGCCGGCGCCGTTCACGCGCGCCCGCGCGTGTTCGCCGATCCCCCGATAGCTCATGCGCACCAAGCTGAGCGCCACCACGGTGAACAGCGGATGCAGCAGCAAGACCGCCCGCGCGACGGCACTCAGTTGCGCCATCAACACGACCACGGCGCTGCCCATGCCCGCCAGCATGCAGGCGGCCAGGATCCGCTTGAAGTCATCGAAGCCGAAGAATCGCCACAGGCCGCGGCGCGCACCTGTCAGGCCCAGGCAGGCCAGGTAGGCCAGCACGACGCCAAAGGAGACATAGTCGTCGTACCAGGGCCGCCCGGGCTGCCAGCGCTCGAAGCCCAGCCGGAACAGATAAGTCGCATGCCAGCACGCCAGGATGACGACCGCGTCGACCGCAGTGGCCACCCAGGCGCGCCTGGGATCGAGGGTCGACATCGCTTCATCGAGCCACACCCACAGTTTGCTGTCGTTCATGGGAAGAAATCTCCTCGTTGAGGACAAGGGGGGCAGGAACACCGTGCTCAGCGTGAGCCCCAGCACGCGCAGGTCATGGCCGACGTTGGCGTTGTCCACGTACTCCAGCGCATATTGCAGCTTCGACGGCAGGATCACCTCCAGGTACTGCCGTTCCGGGTCGCGCGCCTGCGTCAGCAGGTCGTTCTCGTTGCGGTAGTGCAGCGAGGCCATGTCGGTGATGCCCGGGCGCACGCTCAGCACGCGTTCGCGCGTGGCGGGCGGGTAGTGCTCGACGTAGCGCGGCACCTCGGGTCGGGGCCCCACCAGGCTCATCGTGCCGCGCAGCACGTCGATCAGCTGCGGCAGCTCGTCCAGCTTGTACTGGCGCAGGAACCCGCCCGTCCGGGTGATGCGGGCATCGCCGGCAACCGTCAGCTGCGGCCCGACGGGATGTTCGGCATGCGTCATGGTCCGGAACTTGAAGATCCGGAAGTGGCGGCCGTACCGACCCACCCGCACCTGGCGGAAGAACACTGGGCCGGGCGAGTCGAGCTTGATGCAGGCCGCCGCCAGCAGCAGCAGCGGCGAGAGGAGCAGCAGGCCCAGCGCCGCCGCGACGATGTCCAGCCCCCGCTTCAGCACAGGGCTCAGCCGAGCGCGTCGGCCACCGCCGCGATCACACGCTGGGTGTCCGATCCGGTCATCTTCGGATAGATCGGCAGGCTGACCAGGCGCTCGTAGGCGTGCTGGCTTCTCGGGAACTGTTCCGGCCGCAGGCCGTAGCGGTCGCGCCAGTAGGGTTGCAGGTGCAGCGGGATGTAGTGCACGCTGCAGCCGATGCCGGCCGCGAACATGCGCTCGATGAAGGTATCGCGCTGCAGCGGCGCCGCATCGGTGAGACGCACCACGTAGAGGTGCCAGGCGTGAATTTCACCGGCAGCCGCCGCCGGGGGCAGCAGCAGCGGCAAGCCGGCGAGGCCCGTGTTGTAGTGCTCGGCAATGGCGGCGCGGCGCTGCTGGAATTCATGCGCCCGCTTCAGCTGCTGCAAGCCGAGCGCCGCCGCCAGGTCGGTCAGGTTGTACTTGAAGCCGGGCGCGACGATCTCGTAGTACCAGCTCGGCACGCTCGCGGTGAAGCGGTCGTAGGCGTCGCGGCTCATGCCGTGCAGGCGCATCACCTGGATGCGCTTGGCCAGGGCGGCATCGCGCGTCACCACCATCCCGCCCTCGCCGGTCGTGATGGTCTTGTTGGCGTAGAAGCTGAAGACGGTCAGGTCGGAGTCGAGCGTTCCGACCAAACGGCCCGCCGACGTCGTCGGCAGCGCATGCGCCGCGTCCTCCACCACCTTGAGCCCGTGCCGCCGCGCCAGCGCCAGCAGTGCGGGCATGTCGGCCGCCAGCCCGCCGTAGTGGACTGGGATCACGGCCTTGGTCCTGGGCGTGATGGCCCGTTCGACCGCTTCGACATCGATGCACATCGTGGTCGGGTCGAGGTCGACGAGGATGACGTCGGCGCCGAGGTAGCGCACGACCTCGGCCGTCGCGGTGAAGGTGTGGGTGGTGGTGATGACTTCGTCGCCCGGGCCGATGCCCAGGGCCTCGAGCGCCAGGTGCAGACCGGCTGTCGCCGAATTCACCGCCATCGCATGCAGGCCGGGGTCACCGAGAAAGTCGCGGAAGGCCTCCTCGAAGCGCTTCGTCTTCGGTCCGGTGGTCACCCAGCCCGAGCGCAGCGTGTCAACGACCTCGGCGATCTCCGCCTCCCCGATCTCGGGCAGCGCGAAGGGCAGGAAAGGCAAGGGGCTGGAGGACTTCATGTCAAGCGGTTCAGCAAGGGGCGTGGAGAGGCGCGGCACGGCAGTTTAGGGCCAGCGGGTCCCCGGCAGGCTCACATGACCTGGGGGCAGGTGACTGAACGCTTCAATGCGACAGTCGTGATCGATCACGACGCCGACGTCGACGATCACGCCCCGCCCCAGATGCGAGCCGCTTTCGACCACCGCCCCCGCGGCAACGAGCACCCCCGGTTCCAGGACTGCATCAGGTGCCACGCAGGCGCGGGGATGCACGATGGCCGGAAACTGCCAGCCGCACGACTGGTAGCGGTCCATCAGGCGTTGCCGGGCCTCGGCGCGGCCGACACCGATGAAGAGATTACCGGGCGGATGTCGCTCGAGATCGCTGCCGGCGATCACCGGAATCCCGGGAACCGGACTTGCGGCATGTGGCGCATCGTCGGCAAAGGTCCAGACATCGCCTCCGCCGGACCGCCAGCAATGGAATACCTTGCGGGCATGCGCGCCCGTGCCAAAGATCACCAGCAGCGCAGAATGGTTCATGGCGCAGGGCCTTGCTTGGCGATCCAGGCGAGCAGGTGGGTCCGCAGCGCCGGAACGGCATTGAAAAACGTGTAGAGCGCGGGGTGCAGCGGCGCGACCGCGCGAGCCAGCGGCGGTGCCAGCGTGACGCGTCGCGCCAGCAGATGGCCCTCTGGAAACAATGCCCGCACGCGCCGCAGAGGAACGCCGCGAACGTCGGCATTGCGCGGGTTGTCGACGGTGAAGTCATACCAGAGGACCGCGCCCCCCGGCTTGACCCAGCGCCACATCGCATCGGCCAGCCGCTGCTGGAACGCGTCGTCCAGCAGCGAAGAGAATACCGTGGCCACGAACACCACGTCCTGCGACGCGTCAGCGATCGGTGCCTGCAGCGCGTCCCCTTCGTACAGCGCCAGCGCCGCCGGCAGGCAGTGGCGTGCCTGCGCCACTCGCTCGGGCAGCAGTTCGATGCCGCTCAGGTGTTCGGGCGAGAAACCCAGCCGCAGCAGCTCCAGCAGGTTGCCGCCCTGCCCGCAGCCGACCTCCAGCAGCCGCAGCGCCGACAGGTCGGTGATGCCGTGCCGCGCGAACAGCCCCAGCATCGCGCGCTGCCGCTCGTGCACCATCTGCCACACCTCGGGCCGCAGCAGGCTGTAGCGGTCGCCGACCTGGCGGCGCGCGTAGCGCTGCGCGACCTTGTCAGGTTCATGGGTCATGCAGGCCTCCCCGCCAGCGCCTCGATGAAACGTTGCGCCAGCACCGGGTAGCTGTGGTTCGCCATGACGAACTGCCGCCCGCGCTCGCCCATCGCGCGCCGCGCCGCGCGGCCCGCCGACACC
>NZ_JBFUGW010000011.1:0-52878 GCF_056402735.1 Rhizobacter sp. P3_C12 | reverse complement strand
GACCGGGCCGGGCTGCGGCGCCGCGAGCGCCAGCACCGCCGACAGCGCGCAATGCTCGCTGCCATGCGCCCCGGCGTGGTCGGCGGGCGCCGGCTTCGGCTCGCCGCTGTCGTCGAGCGCGACGGTGGCGACCCCGTAGACCGTGCAGACCTCGACCAGCGTCTTGCCCTGCATCTGCGCCGACATACCCGCCAGCATCGGCACCGCGGCTTTCAGCAGCAGCGCCAGCGCAAAGGCCCAGACGGCCCATCGCGATGCAGGATGGCGGGAGGTCATGGTCCGATTGTGCCGCAGCCGTCCGGACGGCCTCTGCACATTTCCTGCACACCGGGTGAGCAAACGCAAGCGTTCGCCGGCGCCGTCGATAATGCGACATGGCCATCCAGACCGACGATTTCGGCAGCCTGCCACCGCGCGTGGTCAGTGCTGCGCCCAGCTCGCCCAACGAAGAGGCGATCGAACGGGCGCTGCGCCCGAAGGGCCTGGCCGAGTACGTGGGCCAGGCCAAGGTCCGCGAGCAGCTGGAGATCTTCATCAGCGCGGCCCGCATGCGCGGCGAGGCGATGGACCACGTGCTGCTGTTCGGCCCGCCCGGCCTCGGCAAGACCACGCTGAGCCACATCATCGCCAACGAGCTCGGCGTGAACCTGCGCCAGACCTCGGGCCCGGTGCTCGAGAAGCCGAAGGACCTGGCGGCGATCCTGACCAACCTCGAGAAGAACGACGTGCTCTTCATCGACGAGATCCACCGGCTGAGCCCGGTCGTCGAGGAAATCCTGTACCCGGCGCTGGAGGACTACCAGATCGACATCATGATCGGCGAGGGCCCGGCCGCCCGCTCGATCAAGCTCGACCTGCAGCCGTTCACGCTGGTCGGCGCCACCACGCGCGCCGGCATGCTGACCAACCCGCTGCGCGACCGCTTCGGCATCGTCTCGCGGCTGGAGTTCTACAGCGCCGACGAACTCGCGCGCATCGTGCACCGCTCGGCCGGGCTGCTGAACGTGCCGACCGATGCCGAGGGCGCGTTCGAGATCGCCCGCCGCTCGCGCGGCACGCCGCGCATCGCGAACCGGCTGCTGCGGCGCGTGCGCGACTACGCCGACGTGAAGGGCGACGGCCGCATCTCGAAGGCGCTGGCCGACAAGGCGCTCGCGATGCTCGACGTCGACCCGCAGGGCTTCGACGTGATGGACCGCAAGCTGCTCGAGGCGGTGATCCACCGCTTCGACGGCGGCCCGGTCGGCCTGGACAACGTGGCCGCGGCGATCGGCGAGGAACGCGAGACCATCGAGGACGTGATCGAGCCCTACCTGATCCAGCAGGGCTACCTGCAGCGCACGCCGCGCGGCCGGGTCGCGACGCTGGCGGCCTTCCGGCACCTGGGCGTGACGCCGACGCGGGCCGCGAGCGACCTGTTCGACAACTGAGCTGCCGCTGGGGCCGCTGCCCCGTCAGCTCAGATCAGGTCCTCGACCACCAGCCAGTGGTAGCGCTCGGCCAGCCGGGCATCGAAGCGCTTGACGACCTCGGCGACGCGCTCGGCGTGCGCCGTGTCGGGCGCGTACACCAGCAGCCAGCCGCAGCCTTCGCCGGCGAGCTGCTGGTAGCGGCGCATCAGCGTCACCTCGTAGCCGAAACCGGCCAGCTGGCTCGCGTGGCCGAGCATGTGCTGCATCTGCGCGCCTTCTTCCTCGGCGGTGATGAACATCACGTCATCGTCGTCGAAGCCGGCATCGAAGAGGGCCTGCATCGCCTGCCGCGCGAGCTCGTCGCTCGGCAGCGCGACGACCACGTGGCCGACCGGTTTGAATGCGCCCAGCGAGTGGGGCCGGGCACCCTTGGTCATCCGCTTGACTGACATCGCATCACCCTCCAGACGGGCCCCGATGAAGGACCTGCAGGAAGTCTAGACCTCGCCGGCCGGGCGTCAATGCGAGGTCGCCTGGGGGCCCGCGAAGGGGGGCCGGGCCGCCTGCACGAGCGCGCCGGGCGTGTAGCCGAAGTGGCGGCTGAACCAGCGCGTCAGGTGCGCCTGGTCGGCGAAACCGCAGGCCTGCGCCGCCTGCGCGATCGATGCGCCGTCGAGCAGCAGCCGGCGGGCGCGGGCCATGCGGGCGGCGCGCAGGTAGTCGCCGGGGCTCAGTCCCAGCCAGCGGGTCGCGACGCGGTGGAAATGTTCGCGGCTGAGCGCGCAGTCGCGGGCGAGTTCGTCGATCGCGAGCATGTGCTCGCCGGTGGCCGCCGCCGCGGCCCGCTGCAGTGCGGCCAGCACCTGGCGCGCCGCACGGCCCGGGGGATCCGGATCGCCCGGCAGCAGCGACCGGCCATCGGCCAGCGCCGCCGCCGCGCGGCTCAGCCAGGCCGCTGCGCCGGCGCTGTCGCGGTCGTTGTCGCACAAGCCCTGCGCTTCGGCGGCCAGCGCGGGCATCGGCCCACACGCACTGCCCCGCGGCATCGCCACGCCCAGCGCCGCCAGCCACGCCAGCGGGGCATAGACCATCACGACGCGCGTGTCGCCACCCTCGCCCGCATCGAGCCCGCAGGTGTGCACGGCACCCGGCGCGATCGCCAGCAGGTCGCCCGCCGACGCGGTGTGCCGGCGCCCGCCCAGGCTGAAGCGGCAGCGGCCGGCCAGCACCGCGCCGATCGACCATTCCTCATGCCAGTGCGGCGCCCATTCCTGCCCCGGCCGGTGGTGCATCACCTGCTCGAGCGCCGGCTGGCCGTCGACATGCCAGCGCCGCACGCTCGAATGCCGCGGCAGGCCGGGCTCAGGCATCGCGCGCCCCGATGACCGTCAGGCCGCACCAGCCGGCGCTCGCATCGCCGGGCTGCAGGTCGCCGAGCAGCGAGAGCTCCTCGAGAGGGTGCTCGAACACCCGCAGCGACGCGCTGGCCGCATGCCAGCCGCTCGTGGTGGGCTGGGCGATGTCGGCGCGCAGCAGGCGCAGCTCGGGCGGGCGCGCCGGCTCGCGCAGGTCGGGGAAGCCGACGACGCCGACGGTCGGCATCGCGAGGAAGCCGAGCGGCCGGCCCGGCGCGCCGGTCAGGCAGGCTTCGGCCTCGATCAGGCGGCGGTCCTTCACCGCCAGGCTCGCGCCGAGCCGCGTGCCGGCGCGCAGCGGCGCGGCGGCCGGGTGATCGAGCGGCAGGCTGCGCGTGAGCCAGGTGCTGCCCATCTTCTTCGGCCAGCCCTGCAGCAGGCCGCGCAGCATCGAGACATCCTGGTCGACCCAGATCGCCGGGCAGATGCCGCAGCGGCTGCCGTCGGCGCGTTCGATCTCCAGCACGACGATGGTCTCGCGGTACTGCGCCTGCACCGGGTCGAGCAGCTCGCTGCCGTCGGTGGTGGCCTGCCAGTCGGCGAAGTGAACGCAACCCTGGCCCGTCGTGCGGCCGATCGAAGGGGGCAGCAGATCGGCACCGCGCGCGGCATCGAAGCCGAAGGCGATGTTCAGCAGCCAGCCGGCGTAGTGCCAGGGCGGTGCGGCGACCAGCGCGCTGCGGCCGGAGGCGGTGTAGGGCGGCGTGAAACCGGGGCTGGTGAACATGGCGGCATTCTGCGTTCAGGGCCTGCCATGCTGCCGGGGCGGATTCGCGGCGTCTTGAACGCCAGTGATCACCGCGGCTGCGCGACCTGCCGTGCCGCCGGCCACCGCACCCCGTGCTCCGACACCCAGCCGACCGCCCACAAGCCGAGCAGGATCCCCGCCGCGGCCCCGGCCTGCACGGCGCCCGGCATCCGGTGCGCATTCCACAGGAAGACGCTGGTCGCGCCGAGCAGCACCAGGAACAGCCCGCCGGCGACGAGCGCCGCCGCGCGCGAGCGGTGCGGGTCGTACTTGCGGCGCGCGGCGATGTCGAAGGCCGGCTTCGGGAAGCGCTCGGCCACATCGGCCGGCCGCCAGCCCGGCGGCTCGATCCACACCCGCAGCTTGTCGCGCCAGCGCCGTGCATGCCAGGCATCCTGGGCGATGTCCCAGTAGACGTGCAGGTTGGCCCACAGCGGGTTCCAGCTCGCGAGCGGCGTGCGCGTGCCGTAGACGCAGGGCTCGGCATCGTCTTCCTCGATGAAGCTGCCGAACAGCCGGTCCCAGACGATCAGGATGCCGCCGTAGTTCTTGTCGAGGTACCGGTCGTTGACGGCATGGTGCACCCGGTGGTTGCTGGGCGCGCAGAACCAGCGGTCGAACCAGCCGAGCCGGCCGATCTGCTGCGTGTGCACCCAGTACTGGTAGAGCAGGTCGATCAGCGCGACGACGCCGAACACCAGCGGCGGGAAGCCCGCCACCGCCATCGGCAGGTAGAAGATCCAGCCGAACAGCCAGCCGGTGCTGGTCTGGCGCAGCGCGGTCGACAGGTTGTACTCCTCGCTCTGGTGGTGCACCGCGTGCGCGGCCCACAGCACCGCGACGGTGTGGCCGAGGCGGTGGTGCCAGTAGTAGCAGAAGTCGTAGACCAGCAGGCCGGCGCCCCAGACCCAGACCGCGTCCTGCGGCAGCGGGTGCAGCGCGAGCGTCTCGAAAGCGAGCGCGTAGAGCCCGACCATCAACAGCTTGCTGAACACGTTGAGCACCTGGCTCATGATCCCCAGGCCGATGCTGTTCAGCGCATCGGCCGTCACGTAGGTGTTGCGGCGGCGAACGACGCCGACCGCGAACTCGATGGCGATCAGCAGCAGGAACAGCGGCGTCGCGAGGACGATGATCTGTGAATCCGTCATCCGGCGATGGTGCGCCGCCGCGCGGGCCGCGACCACGGGAGTTTCACCGCCCCGCGCGGCGTCAGATCAGACCAGGCAGCCCCGCGCGTCCACCGGCCACAGCCCTTCGACGACGCCGTCGGCCAGCCCACCGCGCACCGCGACATAGCGGTCGTGCAGGTTGACCGTCGGATCGCAATGCCCCGGTACCAGCCACACGGTGTCGCCCAGCGCCGGCAGCGCATCGCGCCCCGGGTGCAGGATGCCGTGCTCGTCGCCGCCGTTGGCGAACACCAGGTCGCGCTGCCAGGTGCGCGGCAGGCCGCTGTCGATCGCATGCGATTTGTGGCCGGCGTCGACCACCGCATGCGACGCGCCGCGGCTCACCACCTGGCTCTTGACGAACAGCGCATGCTCGAACACCGGCGCGCCCGGCGTCGGCTGGTTGTCGGCGTAGTCTCGGTCCATGAACAGGTAGCTGCCGGCCTGCAGCTCGCCGTACAGGCCGCTGGCCGCCTCCAGCGCGAAGCTGCCGCTGCCGGCGCCGGTGACCAGCGGGCACGCGATGCCGGCCCCGGTGACCGAGGCCTGCGCCGCGCGCACCAGCGCCACCGCATGGCGGATCGCCGCCGCACGTTCGTCGGCGGAGCGCAGGTGCTGGGCCTTGCCGTGGTAGGCCTGCAGCCCGGCGAGGCGCAGGCCGTGCGACACCACCTGGTGCGCGAGCGCGCCGGCCGCTGTGGGTGCGACGCCGCAGCGGCCCTGCCCGACGTCGATCTCGACGAACACCTCGAGTGAGGTGCCGGCCGCCTTCAGCGCGAGCGCGAGGCGGTCGATGCCGAGGGATGAATCGACCGCGATCGCGAGCCGGATGCGGCCGGCCAAGGCCGCCACGCGCGCGAGCTTGGCCGCATCGACGATCTCGTTGCTGATGTAGATGTCGCCGACGCCGCCGGCCGCCAGTGCCTCGGCCTCCGACAGCTTCTGCACGCACACGCCGACCGCGCCGGCCGCGACCTGCAGCGCGGCGATGCGGGCGCTCTTGTGCATCTTCGCGTGCGGGCGCAGCTTCAGGCGATGCTCGCGGGCGAACGCGGCCATGCGCGCCAGGTTGCGCTCCATCGCGTCGAGGTCGATCACCAGCGCCGGTGTCGGCACGGCCGCGACCGGATCGCCGACGCGCGGCTGCATCATGCCGCGTGCCCGACGCGGTCGGTGGCGGCCAGGCCGGTCGCGTTGCCGGGGTCGTCGAGCGACGGGCCGTCCAACCCATCGAAATGGTGCGTGTCGTTCCAGCCGACCAGCGTGAAGCCCTCGGGCGTGTAGAGCAACCGGTTGATGCTGGCGTTGCCGAGCTGCCAGGAGCGCGGCGCCTGCAGGTCGATGCGGGCCGCGGCGCGGTACAGGCAGTCCATCACGCCGCCGTGCGCGACGATCGCGATGCTGCTGCCGAGGTGGGCCTCGGCCAGCCGCGTCACCGCGCCGACGCAGCGGGCGGACAGCTGCTGCAGGTTCTCGCCGCCTTCGGGGCCGTAGTCGGGATCGCGCCGGCGCCAGCGCAGGCTCTGCTCGGGCCAGCGGGCCTCGATCTCGGCGAAGGTCCAGCCTTCGAAGATGCCGAAGCTGCGCTCGCGCAGGCCGGCGTCGGCATGCACCGGCAGCCCGTGCGGCCGCGCGACCGCCTGCGCGGTCTCGAACGCGCGCTGCAGGTCGCTCGCGAACACGATGTCGACCTGCTCGTGCGCCAGCGCGGCGCCCAGCCGGCCGGCCTGCCAGCGGCCCTTGTCATTCAGCGGAATGTCGGTGTGGCCCTGGATGCGGCCATCGACATTCCAGGCGGTCTCGCCGTGGCGGATCGCGAGGATTCGAGTGAGCTGCATATCAGCCGGCGCCGAGCCGCCTCAAGGCGGCTGATCGCCCTCTCGGGGGGCAGGAGCGAAGCGACGTGGGGGTTGTCATCAAATCAGTCGGCGATTGAGGGTGTAGGTGCCGGAATGCGTGGCTTCCGCCAGCACGTGCCGGGCGATCGCCTCGCGCGCCTGCGCGCCGCTGAACACGCCGTCGACCGGCGTGCGCGCCACGTCGAGCGCGTACAGCGTGAACACGTAGTGGTGCACCAGCGAATCGTTGAACGGCGGGAACGGGCCGTCGTAGCCGAAGTACTGCCCCGCCATCTCGGCATTGCCGGCGAACCAGCCGGTGTAGTCGTTCAGGCCGTGCCGCGCGCCGTGCAGCGCCTGCGGGCCCGGCTTGCCGCGCGCGCTGAAGCCGCGGCTGAACTCGCCCTCGGCGATCGCCGAGAGGCCGGCCGGCAGGTCGACCATCACCCAATGGAAGAAGTCGACGCGCGGCAGGTCGCTCGGCACCTCGCGGTCGGCCTGGTTCACGTCGTCGCCGCGGCTCGGCACGTCGAAGTCGTGGCAGATCAGCGCGAGCGATTGCGTGCCCTGCGGCACCTCGCTCCATGCCAGGTGCGGGTTCAGGTTGTCGGAAAAAACGACACCCGAAGCGACGCCCGTCGCACCCTCCAGCCGCCCGGCTGCATAGCGCGCCGGAATCCGGTCGCCGTTGATCCAGCTGTCGCTCCACAGTTTCATCGCTGCTCCTCCTCAGACACCCCAGGTGATGCCGGCATCGGCCGGTTGCGAACGCTTCATCATCTCGACCAGCGGCCAGGCGCGCTGGCGCAGGCCCACGCCCTCGGCGGGCGGCAGCTTCCTGCCTTCGGCGGCCGCCTCCTGCTCGGCCTGCTGGCGCGCCGCCTCGTCCTGCGCGATCGCGGCTTCGAGCGCCGCGATGGCCGCCGGCATCTGCGCCGGCTCGATGATGCCCGTCGCACCCGGCGCCTTGCCGATCAGGCGCAGCACCTGGTCGCCGTTCGGGCCCATCATGATCACGTCGCCGGCCGCCTTCGATTTGAACTTGTAGATCATCGGTACATGTACTCGCGGTTGAACGGGAATTCGGATTGTGCGCCGCGCATCGGCCCGCGCGCCGGGTTGCCGTCCGGCCGCGCGGCCAGCATCTGGAACAGCGAGATCCAGCCCTGCTCGAAGCACATCGCGCTGCCGGCCAGGTAGAGCCGGTAGGCGCGCACCACCGATTCGCCGGTCAGCTCGCGCGCGCGCTCGAGCTGGTGCTCCAGCGCCGCGCTCCAGGCCCACAGCGTGCGCGCGTAGTGCGGGCGCAGGTTCTCGGCGTCCACCGGCTCGAGCTGCGATTCGCTCATCACCTTCAGCACGTGCGAGACATGCAGCAGCTCGCCGCCGGGGAAGATGTAGCGCTCGATGAAGTCGCCCATGCCGGCGCCCAGCTGCTCGTTGCGCGTGCTGCCGGCGGTGATGCCGTGGTTCATCAGCAGGCCGCCCGGCTTCAGCAGCCGGCGGATCTTGTCGAAGTAGGCCGGCAGCTGCCCGTGGCCGACGTGCTCGAACATGCCGACCGAGGCGATCTTGTCGAACGGCGCGTCCTCCGGCAGCTCGCGGTAGTCGCGCAGCTCCATCGTGACCCGCCCGCCCAGCCCGCTGCGCTCGATCAGCCCGTTGACGTGCGCATGCTGGTTCTTCGACAGCGTGATGCCATGCGCCCGCACGCCGTAGTGCTGCGCGGCCCACATCAGCAGCCCGCCCCAGCCGGCACCGATGTCGAGGAAGCGTTCGCCCTCGCGCAGCATCAGCTTGCGGCAGATGTGGTCGAGCTTGGCCTCCTGCGCCTTCGCGAGCGACAGGCTGCCTTCGCGGAAGTAGGCGCAGGAATAGACCTTGAGCGGGTCCAGCCACAGCGCGTAGAAGTCGTCCGAGACGTCGTAGTGGAACTGGACCTGCTGCGCATCCGATTCGGTGCTGTGGCGTGCCCGCGAGCGCGCGGCCCGCGTGATGTTGCGCCACCACGCGAGCGGCGCACCGTTCGGCTCGGACTTCGTCGGGTCGTCGTCGATCAGCTGCGCGGCGATGGCCATCAGGTCGCGCACGGTGCCGTCGAAATCGAGCCGGCCCTCGACATAGTCCTGCGCGACCCGGCCGACCTGGCCGCCGGCGATGTGCACCAGCGGCGCCAGCTCGTTGAGCCGTATCGTCACGGTGGGCCGCGCATGGCCGAGCCGCTGTCCACCGGGCAGCACCACCGCCATCGGGACGCCCAGCGCTTCGACGCGCTCCTCCAGCATTCGCTCCAGTGGATTCATCGGGAACCTCCAACGATCCCGCGAAAATAAGGCAAAACCGCAAACCGGGGCGCGGCGTACGGCTTTTGCCGGGGGCTCGGGAAGGGATGTCGGACGATGTCCGACCGTGTCGAGGGGCTGTCAGMCGCCGACCGGGTGCACCAATCGCACGGTGCGGGCCGGCGCCGTGCGGTTCACGCGGCCTTCGAAGCTGCCGTGGTCGAGGGCCGGCGCGAACAGGAAGCCCTGGAACTCGTCGCAGCCGGCGTCGAGCAGGAACTGCCGCTGCGGCTCGGTTTCGACCCCTTCGGCGATCACGCGCAGGTTCAGCGCGCGGCCGAGCTGGATGATGGCGTTGACGATCGCGACATCGCTGGTGTCGTCGGGCAGGTTCTTGATGAAGCTGCGGTCGATCTTCAGCCGCGCGATCGGGAAGCGCTTCAGGTAGCCCAGGCTCGAGTAGCCGGTGCCGAAGTCGTCGATCGCCATCTGCACGCCCAGCTGCTGCAGCGCCTGCAGGCGCTGCAGCGCGCCGGCCGCGTCGTGGATCAGGATCGATTCGGTGAGCTCCAGCTCGAGCAGCCGGGCCGGCAGGTTCGCGCCCTTCAGCGCGCCGGCCACGCGGTCGATGAAGTCGGGCTGGCGGAACTGCAGCGCCGAGACGTTGACCGACACCGGCATCTCCAGCCCGTTGGCGCGCCACGCGGCGGCCTGCCGCACCGCCTGCGACAGCACCCAGTCGCCGATCGGGATGATGAAGCCGCTCTCCTCGGCCACCGGGATGAACTCGCCCGGCGAGACCTCGCCGAGCACCGGGTCGCGCCAGCGGATCAGCGCCTCGGCGCCGATCACCTGGCCGCTCTTCAGGTCGATCTGCGGCTGGTAGTGCAGCCGGAACTGGCCGCTCACCAGCGCCTGGCGCATCGCGTGGTCGATCCGCATCGGCGAGTTGTCCACGCGCTGGCCGGCATCGCCGCGCGGCTGGTGGAAGCGGAAGCTCGCGCGCCCGGCTTCCTTCACGTGGTGCATCGCCGCATCGGCGCGGCGCAGCAGGTCGTCGGCGCTGTCGCCGTCGGCGGGGCTCATGGCGATGCCGATGCTGCAGGTGACGGTGAAGCTGACGGCGTCGAGCGTGAACGGGCGGGCCATCGCGTCGATCACGCGCCGCGCGGTGGCTTCGGCCGCGGTGGCGTCGGCCTGGTGCACCAGCAGCACGAACTCGTCGCCGCCCTGGCGCGCCACGGTGTCGACGTTGCGCAGGCAATCCTTGATGCGGTCGGTGACCTCCAGCAGCACGCGGTCGCCGACCCCGAGGCCGAGCGTGTCGTTGATCTGCTTGAAGCGGTCGAGGTTCAGCACCATCAGCGCGAACGGGTTGCCGCCGCGCTGCGCCATCGCGAGCGCGAACTCGATGCGGTCGGCCAGCAGGCGGCGGTTCGGCAGGCCGGTCAGCGCATCGGTGTGCGACAGCTCCTCGATGCGCGCGCTGGCGGCGAGCTTCTCGGTGATGTCGCGGAACGAGAACACGCGGCCGATCGGGTGGCCGCGCGTGCACTGCGGCAGCGTCAGCCGCTCCAGCACGCGGCCCGAATGCAGCGTGAAGACGTCGCTGGTCTGCAGCATCGTCGCCTCGTGGATCGCGGCGAGCCGGCGCTCGTAGTCGGCCCCGTCGACGACGCTTGCGCGCATCCAGTCGCGCACCGCCTCGTCGTCGCGCCGGGCCAGCACCTCCTCGGGCAGGGCCCACAGGCCGGCGAAACGGTGGTTGAAGCTGCGGATGTGGCCCGACAGGTCGGTCACCAGGATGCCGTCGGCGGTGGACTCGAGCGTCGCGCGCAGCTCGGCCAGGCGGGTCTCGAGCTCTTCTTCGGCGGCGCGCTGCGCGCTGCGGTCGCGGCAGGTCACGAGGAACAGGTCGGCGCCGATGCGGCTCACGCGGCGCGTCACCGGCAGCAGGCGGCCGCTCGCGTGGCGCACCAGCGTGTCGGAGACGATGTCGTCGACGACGCCGGTCGACGCCTCGCTCCAGAACACCAGGTCTTCAGGCGTCGCGCACAGGTCGGTGGCACCGCGCCCGCGCAGCGACGCGGCCTCGACACCGAACAGCTCGGCCGCCGCGGCATTGACCGAGCGGATCCGCAGGCTGCCGGCGTCGACCAGCCACACCGCCTCGAGCAGGCCATCCAGCAGTCCGTCAGGCAAGCCGTCGATCGAAGCGTCGAGGCCCCGCGCCGGCTCGCCGACCGTCATGCAACGGCCTCGGCGTCCGCGGTCTCGGGCACCTGCTCCGGCTCGAAGAAATAGGCCACGCGGGCGCGCGGCGACAGGTAGATCAGCGATGCCGTCGGCAGCTGCTGCGGCTTCAGGCTGCGGCGGATGCCCAGGCGCGGCGTCTGCTCCAGGTCGAGCATCAGCGCTTCGTCGCGCGGCACCTTCGGGTCGTGCACCAGCACGCGCGGCTTCAGCGGCCGGGTCGAATTGACCGACACCACCATCGCGTAGCGGTCGTCGGTGAGCTGCACCGTCGAGCCGGGCGGGTAGACGCCCATCATGCGGATGAAGGCGCCGAGGATCGCGGTGTCGAACTTGGCCTTGCTCTGCGCGAACAGCGTGGACAGCGCCTCGTGCGGCGTCAGCGCGCGCGACGGCACGTGCGGATTGCACAGGTTGTCGTAGCGGTTCACCAGCGAGACGATGCGCGCCGCCGTCGTCATGCGGTCGCTGTTGAGCTTGAGCGGAAAGCCGCTGCCGTCGGCATGTTCGTGGTGCTGCGCGATCACGAGCGCGGCGCCCGGCTGCAGCTCCATCTTCCTGGCCAGCGCGACGCCGTGCGTCACGTGCTCCTGGTAGAACTGCGTCTCGGCGTTCGTGAAGTGCTCTTCGCGGTGGCGCACGCGGTCGGGCAGCTCGATCTTGCCGATGTCGTGCAGCATCGCGCCGACGCCCAGGTCCATCATCTCGGCCTGCGACAGCCCGAAGGTCTTGCCCATCAGCAGCGAGATCACGGCCACGTTGACCGAATGCATCGACGCCTTGTCGCCGATGCCGTCGCTCAGCAGGCGGATGCACAAATCTTGCGCCGACAGCATCTTGTCGACGAAGGCGCGGCTCAGCGCCTCGGTGTTCTCGCGGGCTTGCTGCGGCTTGGTCAGCACCAGCTCGAGCGTCATGCGGCAGGCCTTGGTGGCCTCGGCGAACTGGCGCTCGCAGACGGCGAGCGATGCGCGCTCGGCCGCCAGGGCTTCGCGCAGCCGGCGGCGCTCGGCGACTTCGGGGGGTTCGGCGGGGGCGGCCGGCGCCGCAACGGGTGCCTGCGCGGCCGGCGTCTCGGCCGGCGGCGTGGCAACGGGCGGCGGATCGCTCTTGTCCGGGCTCCAGCGCACGCGCGGCAACCCGAGGCTGCGGATCGTCGCGATCTGGTCCGGCGTCGTCAGCTTGAAGCTGCTGAGCGGGAACGGGTGCGCCATCCAGCCCACGTCGAGATGAACGAACATCCCGACGCGCAGTTCCTGGACATCGATGACCAATGGGGAGATGGCTTCTTTCATGCGAATGGCGGGCCGCCGGAGATCATGTGTTGCACGAGGGACGCGCTTGCGAGATTTTCGGCCGCGGGTGCCTTGACTTGAAGTTCATTATCCCGAGGGACACCCGTCCTCACACCTGCTAACTCTGACAGGAAATAGGGGTAGCGGGCTGTCGTCCGTGACTTTTACCGCTCTATTCGCGTCGACAGCACGATCGCCGACGTGGTGCGCTCGACGCCTTCGAGCGCGCCGATGCGGTCGATCAGCGCATCGAGCTCGCCGATCGACTGCGCCGCGACGATCGCGATCAGGTCGAACGGGCCGCTGACCGAGTGCAGCACGCGCACCTCGGCGATCTTGCGCAGCGCCGCCTCGATCGCGGCGCTCTGGCGTGGCGCCACCGTGATCAGCACATGGGCACGGACCAGTGCCGCCTCGAGTTCATCGGGCACCACGATCGTGTAGCCGGCGACGACGCGCTGGCGCTCCAGCCGCTCCAGCCGGCTCTGCACCGTGGTGCGCGACAAGGCCAGGCGCCGCGCCAGCTCGGCGGTGGAGGCGCGGGCGTTCTCGCGCAGCAGCGCGAGCAGCGCGTGATCGGTCTTGTCGAGGATGGTTTTGTGCATTTCGTCGGAGCGTATCGGCGATATGCCGGAATGTGCCCGTCGTTTCGTTGAATTTCAAGCTGCCTTTTGATCTGATGCTGCCGACAATCGCCGTCACTCCCCACAGCACGCGAGGCGGCAATGAAAGACATCCTGGTGATCGGCGGCGGCAAGATCGGCTCCGTGGTGGGGGCCCTGCTGGCCTCGGCGACCGCTGGTGAGCGCTACACCGTGACGGTGGCCGACCGCTCGGCGACCCAACTGGCCGAGATCGCGACCGAGATGGCCGGCACGCCCGGGCTGTCGACGCTGGTGCTGGACGTGAACGATGCGCAGCAGCTGCGCTCCGCGCTGCGCGGCCGCTTCGCGGTGCTGAGCGCGGCGCCCTACCACCTGACGGCCAAGGTCGCGCAGGCCGCGCGCGACACCGGCGTGCACTACCTGGACCTCACCGAAGACGTGGCCAGCACCCGCCGCATCCGCGAGCTGGCGGTGGGCGCCAGCACCGCCTTCATCCCGCAGTGCGGGCTGGCGCCCGGCTTCATCTCGATCGTCGCCGCCGACCTGGCGAGCGGCTTCGACACGCTCGACAGCGTGCGCATGCGCGTCGGCGCCTTGCCGGCCTACCCGAGCAACGCGCTGAACTACAACCTGACCTGGAGCACCGAGGGCGTCATCAACGAGTACTGCGAGCCCTGCGAGGCGATCGTCGACGGYGTGAAGCGCGAGGTGCCGGCGCTCGAGGAGCGCGAGGAGTTCTCGCTCGACGGCGTGCTGTACGAGGCCTTCAACACCTCGGGCGGATTGGGCACGCTGTGCGAGACGCTGGCCGGCAAGGTGCGCACGCTGAACTACCGCACGATCCGCTACCCCGGCCACGCCGCGATCATGAAGGCGCTGCTGCACGACCTGCGGCTGAAGGACCGGCGCGACGTGCTGAAGGACATCCTCGAACAGGCCGTGCCGACGACGATGCAGGACGTGGTGATCGTGTTCGTCACCGTCTCCGGCATGAAGGACGGGCGCCTCGTGCAGAGCACCTACGCGCGCAAGACCTATGCGCACGTGCTGGCCGGCAAGCTGCGCAGCGCGATCCAGATCACCACCGCGAGCAGCCTGTGCGCGATCCTCGACATGCTGGCGAACGGCCAGCTGCCGCAGCAAGGCTTCGTGCGGCAGGAAGACGTGAAGCTGGCCGACTTCCTGGCAAACCGCTTCGGCCGCGTCTACGCGATGGACGAACTCGCAAAAGCGGCTTGAGACGGGCCGCCTGGGCGGTTTAAACTGTTCCCATAAAGAACTCGAGTTCGTCAAAAGAACTTTTTGACGAAGCCCGGGTCTTGCGAGGAACAGCATGATCAACAAGCTCTGCGATTCGGTGCAGGACGCGCTGGCCGGCGTGCCCGACGGCGCGACGGTGATGATCGGCGGCTTTGGCGGCGCCGGCCAGCCGGGCGAGCTGATCGATGCGCTGATCGCGCAAGGTGCGCGCGACCTGACCATCGTCAACAACAACGCCGGCAACGGCGAGACGGGCCTGGCCGCGCTGCTCGCGACCGGGCGGGTGCGCAAGATCATCTGCAGCTTTCCGCGCCAGGTCGACTCGCAGGTGTTCGACGGGCTGTACCGCAGCGGGCGCATCGAGCTGGAGCTGGTGCCGCAGGGCAACCTGGCCGAGCGCATCCGCGCGGCCGGGGCCGGCATCGGCGGCTTCTTCACGCCGACCGGCTACGGCACCGAACTCGCGCGCGGCAAGGAAACGCGCGAGATCGACGGCCGCATGTACGTGCTCGAGTCGCCGATCCATGCCGACGTGGCGCTGATCAAGGCCGAGCGCGGCGACCGCTGGGGCAACCTGGTCTACCGCAAGACCGCGCGCAACTTCGGGCCGATCATGGCGATGGCGGCGAAGCTGAGCATCGCGTCGGTGCACGAGGTGGTGGCGCTCGGCGAGCTCGACCCGGAGCACATCGTGACGCCGGGGATCTTCGTGCAACGGATCGTGCAGGTGCCGCGCAGTGCCACCGGCCCGGCCGGCTTCAAGCACGCCGACGCGAGCGGGCCGAGCGCCGGGCCGCTCCCAAGCCGGCCCGCCGTCCCCTCGGGGGACCGGGCGATGTACCCATCGACCGAGGGGCTGTCATGACACGCGACCAGATGGCGGCCCGTGTGGCGCGCGACATCCCCGAGGGCGCGTACGTGAACCTCGGCATCGGCCTGCCGACGCTGGTGGCCAACCACCTGCCGCGCGAGCGCGAGATCTTCCTGCACAGCGAGAACGGCCTGCTCGGCATGGGCCCGGCGCCGGCCGCGGGCGACGAGGATTTCGACCTGATCAATGCCGGTAAACAACCGGTGACGCTGCTGGCCGGCGGCGCGTTCTTCCACCATGCCGACAGCTTCGCGATGATGCGCGGCGGCCACCTCGACATCTGCGTGCTCGGCGCGTTCCAGGTGTCGGCGCGCGGCGACCTGGCGAACTGGCACACCGGGGCGCCCGATGCGATCCCCGCGGTCGGCGGCGCGATGGACCTGGCGATCGGCGCGAAGAAGACCTTCGTGATGATGGAGCACCTGACCAAGTCCGGCGAGAGCAAGATCGTTGCCGAGTGCAGTTACCCGCTGACCGGCGTGGCCTGCGTGAGCCGCATCTACACCGACCTGGCTGTCATCGACGTGACGGCCGCGGGCCTGAAAGTCGTGGAGACTTTCAACGGCCTGCCCTTCGATGAACTGCAGCGGTTGAGCGGCCTGCCGCTGATCGCCTGAAAGACTGTCATGACCGATGCCTTCATCTGCGACGCGATCCGCACACCCTTCGGCCGCTACGGCGGCGCGCTGTCGTCGGTGCGCACCGACGACCTTGGCGCGATCCCGCTGAAGGCGCTGATCGCGCGCAACACCCGCGTCGACTGGGACGCGGTCGACGACGTGCTGTTCGGCTGCGCGAACCAGGCCGGCGAGGACAACCGCAACGTGGCGCGCATGTCGGCGCTGCTGGCCGGCCTGCCGATCGGCGTGCCGGGCATGACGATCAACCGGCTGTGCGGCTCGGGCATGGACGCGGTGGGCAGCGCGGCGCGCGCGATCCGCAGCGGCGAGGCCGGCCTGATGATCGCCGGCGGTGTCGAGAGCATGAGCCGCGCGCCGTTCGTGATGCCGAAGGCCGAGAGCGCGTTCAGCCGCAACGCGGCCATCCACGACACGACCATCGGCTGGCGCTTCGTCAACAAGCTGATGAAGGATCTGCACGGTGTCGATTCGATGCCCGAGACGGCGGAGAACGTGGCGGCCGATTTCGGCATCGCGCGCGACGCGCAGGACCGGATGGCGCTGGCCTCGCAGCTGAAGGCGGTCGCGGCGCAGAAGGCCGGCTTCTTCGATGCCGAGATCACGCCGGTGACGATCGCGCAGAAGAAGGGCGAAGCGCTCGTCGTGACGCAGGACGAGCACCCGCGCGAGACCTCGTTGGAAGCACTCGCGAAGCTGAAGGGCGTGGTGCGGCCCGACGGCACGGTGACGGCCGGCAATGCCTCGGGCGTCAACGACGGTGCCTGTGCGCTGCTGCTGGCGAGCGAAGCCGCCGCGGCGCGCCACGGCCTGACGCCGCGGGCTCGCGTGCTCGGCATGGCGACGGCCGGCGTGCCGCCGCGCATCATGGGCATGGGCCCGGCACCGGCGACGCGGCGCGTGCTGGCGCTGACCGGGCTGCGGCTCGACCAGATCGACGTGATCGAGCTGAACGAGGCGTTCGCAGCGCAGGGCCTCGCGGTGCTGCGCGACCTCGGGCTGCAGGACGACGATGCGCGCGTCAACCCGAACGGCGGCGCGATCGCGCTCGGTCACCCGCTCGGCGCGAGCGGTGCGCGGCTGGTGACGACCGCGGTGAACCAGCTGCACCGCAGCGGCGGGCGCTATGCGCTGTGCACGATGTGCATCGGGGTCGGCCAGGGCATTGCGGTGGTGATCGAGCGGGTCTGATCCACATCCGTTCGCCCTGAGCCCGTCGAAGGACCTGAGCCTGTCGAAGGGTCGGACTGAGCTTGTCGAAGGCCTTGCGCGCTTCGGGCACTACCCTTCGACGGACGGGCCTTCGACAGGCTCAGTCCCTGCTCAGGGCGAACGGAAGTCTGCTATCCGGCGGGCCGCCAGCGCGGCCACAACAGGTTCAGCGCCAGCCCCGCCATCACCAGCCCGGCGGCGATCAGCTTCCAGGCCGGCAGCGATTCGCCCAGCCACCACGACGACGCGGCCATGCCGAACACCGGCACCAGCAGCGCCATCGGCGTGATGGTGGCTGCCGGGTGGCGCGCCAGCAGCCAGCCCCAGGCGGCGTAGCCGAAAAGCGTGTTGCCGACCGATTGCCACAGCACCGAGGCCCAGGTCACCGCATCGGCCTGGCGCAGGCCGGCCTCGATCGCCGCGCTGCCTTCGAAGCACCACGACAGGATGAACAGCGGCGGCACCGCGAACGCGCTGGTCCACACGACGTAGGCCAGCATGTTCACGCGGCCGGCCGCGCGGCTGACGATGTTGCCGCCGGCCCACGACAGCGCGGCGAACAGCACCATCAGCACGCCGGCCACGGTGGTGTCGCCGCCGGTGTGCGAACCGATCACGACGATGCCGGCGGCCGCCAGCCCCAGCGCCACCCACTGGAACGGGCGCACGACCTCGCCGGTGCCGCGCATCGCCAGGCCGATCGTGAAGAACACCTGCGTCTGCACGACCAGCGACGCGAGCCCCGGCGTGATGTGCCCGCGCATCGCGAGGTACAGCACGCCGAACTGGCCCACGCCGATCAGCAGCCCGTAGGCCGCGAGGTTGCGCCACGGCACCGCCGGGCGCGGCAGGAAGAACACCGCAGGCAGCAGCGCGAACGTGAAGCGCAGTGCGGCGAACAGCAGCGGTGGCAGGTGTGCGAGGCCGAGCTTGATGACGACGAAGTTGGTGCCCCAGACCGCGACGACCAGCACCGCGAGAAAAAAGTGGCGCGCCGGCAAGGGGGCACTCATGCGAGTACCACGCGGTTGCGCCCCGCCCCTTTGGCCGCGCGCAGCGCCTGGTCGGCACGCGCGATCGTCTCGGCCACCGATTCGCCGGCCCGGTGCTCGGTGACGCCGGCCGAGAAGCTGACGTGCATCGGCGGCCCTTGCGCATCGATCTGCATCGCGAAGATGCGTTCGCGCAGCCGCTCGAGCCCGAGGCGTGCGAGCGAGGCGCGGGTGTCCGACAGCAGCAGCAGGAACTGCTCGCCCTGCCAGCGCCCGAGCAGGTCGGAGATGCGGATCACGTTGATCGCCTCGCGGGCGAAGCGCTTCAGCAGCCGGTCGCCGAACTCGTGGCCCTGCTGGTCGTTGATCTTGCGGAAGCCGTCGAGGTCGATCATCGCGAGGCAGAAGGTGTAGCCGGAGCGCACGCCGCGCTGGCGTTCCTGCTCCATCAACTCCTGCATGTGGCGGCGGTTGATCAGGCCGGTCATCTCGTCGCGGGTCGCGAGGTCCTGGATGCGCGCGAGCGCCACCGACAGCTCCTTCTTCTGCCGCCGCATCCGCTCGCGCAGGCGGCTGAGCTGCCCGGCCAGCACCGCGATCGCCGGCACCATGATCGCGATCATGATGAAGTGGCCCCATTCGACCGCCGGCTCGTAGGTGGCCGGGTCGTGCCAGGCCATCGCCGCCATCGTCGCGCCGAACAGCGCGACCGCGAACAGCGCGATGCGCATCACCTGGGCGGGTGGCAGCGCATACATGCTGAACATGAAGATCACCATCAGGATCGGAAAGGCGCCGCCGCGGCCCGCGCCGGCCAGTGCGTAGCCGGCCGCGCCGCAGACGATCGCGAACACCATCTGCGCCTGCGTCAGCGCCGGGTCGGGCAGCTTCAGGTTGAGGCCGCTGCGGATCACGCCGAAGAAGACCGCGAAGCCGCCGGCGAGCAGCGCGCTCCACAGCGCAACGGGCCCGGCGGGCGCGAGGCCGGCGACCACGAGGTACTGCATGTTGAGCACGCTGCCGAGCACCAGCAGCATCGCAACGCCGCATTGCACGAGCCGCAAGCGCTGCTTGGGTTCGGTGCCGAGCACACGGTCGGCGAGAGGGGCGAGGACGGTCCGCACGGGGCGTGAGGTTATCAGCCCCGCGAACCCCGGCCGCGCAAGGTCACGGGTTCAATCGTTCCAGCGGGTTAACGCCAGTGCACCGAGCACGGTGCCGTCGATCGCGGCATCACCGACCTGGCAGCGGTGGCTGGGCAGCGATTGCGCGAGCAAGGCGAGGTAGGCGGCATTGCGGGCGAGCGGGCCTTCGACGACGACCGGCGACGGGCCGGACAGCGCCCGCACGCGCTCGGCGGTCATCGTGGCGCAGTACTGCGCGGCCAGCGTCGCGCGCTGTGCCGCGCTGAGCCGTTGCGTGGCCTGAGCGGTGATGTCGCTGCCCTGGCAGACGATGCGCGGGCCGTCGCCATCGGCCGAGGCCACGGCCTGAATGCCGGCCTCGGCCAATGCGGGCAGGCAGGCGAGGTCGGCCGCATCGGGGTCTGCCCCGGCACACAGGGCCGCATGGTCGCGCCCACCCATGAAGCGCGCCGTCGGCACCAGGTCCTGCGCGACGGACACATTGGCGAGCATGTCGGCCGACAGGTCCAGCCGATCGACCGATCCGCCGCAGGCCATCACGACGGTCCAGGTGCCCGAGGTCACGAGTGTCATCGCCGGCGAGCGCTTCAGGTGGCGCGCGAGGCAGGCATTGCTGTCGTGCACGCCGGCATGGATGAAGCAATCGGCCGGCAGGCCAAGGCGCTTCGCCAGTTCGGGGCGCACGGGGCCGAGCACGTCCCACGCCGACCGCAGCGGCGCGAAGCGGCGATCCCAGCCTTCGGCCCGCGCGAGCCGCGACCAGCTGCGAGCGACCGGCGCCCACAGATGCGTGTGGCAGCCCAGTGAACTCGCCTCGCTCGCCGCCACCCCGCTCAATCGCCAGGCCCAGTACTGCGGATACGGCAGCAGCGTGGTCGCGCGCGCGAACTCCCTCGGAAACTCGCGCGACAGCCAGTACCAGGGACGCGCCGCGTTGAGCCCCATCGGCAGATGCGGCGACTGCGTTTCGCGCAGGTCGCCCACGGCATTCGCATAGGCCTCGCGCCGGTCCGCATAGGCATCGAACTCGTAGTCGACGATCGGAACCACGAGGCCGCTCGCATCGATCGCGGCGAAAGCGGCGCCGTGCGTGCTCGTGATGATCCGATCGATGTGGAACTCCAGCGCCAATGACGCGAGGCTGCCCCACAGCCATGCCTCGATGCCGTCGGTGTCGAGGGCCGCGTAGCCGGCGGGGCTTGGGACGCTCGCGTTGTCTTTCGTGCGGACCGCCAGGACGTGGTCGCTCGCGTCGAGGGCGCAGAGCTTGACGTGGGTCTTGCCGATGTCGAGCACGACGGTGGCTTGTGGCTTCATCGCTTGCCTGGTTCTGTGCGTCGCGGCGGGTGGCGGGGGGAAAAGACGGGTCAGGGGGTTGAGCATTCATTCAAGATGAAACATCGGCGTCAAGGCCACGACCTGAGGCGCCCGTGAAGGCTCGACCTCCATCAATCCGGCCATCTCCGCCCACCAGCGCTGCATCACCGGATGCGAAGGCAACTCATCCATCCGATGATCGACAGGACGGCGCAGCACCGCGAACAGCGCCAGGCTCTCCTCGTCGAGAAAGATGCTGTAGTCGCGCACGCCGGCCTCGTGCAGCAGGCTCGCGAGCTCCGGCCACAAGGCATCGTGGCGGCGCTTGTACTCGGCCGCGCAGCCCGGCTTCAGGCGCATCCGGAACGCGATCTGCTCCATCACAGCAGCACCCGCGGTCCGCGCAGCAAGCGCGGCAACACCATCGAGACGATCAGCAGCACGCCGACGATCATCGCCATCACGATGCCCGAGACGTTGGCCATGCCGAGCGCGAACGTGAACAAGCCCAGCAGCAGCACGGCCAGCAGCACGCCGACGATGCTGCCACGCCCACCCTCTATCGCGACACCACCGAGGATCACCATCGTCACCGCGTCCAGCTCCCAGCCGAGTGCGATGTTCGGGCGCGTGCTGCCGATGCGGCCGGTCAGCAACACCGCTGCCAGCGCCGCCATCAGGCCCGCGAAGACGAACAGCGCGAAACGGTGGCGGTCGACCTCGATGCCCGAGAAGCGCGAGGCGATCGGGTTCGCGCCGATCGCGACCAGCCGCCTGCCCGTCACGGTGCGGTGCAGCAGCACGCCGACGGCCACCGCCATCACCAGCAGGATCGCGAACTCGATCGGCACGATCAGCCACGGCAGCCCGATCAAGTCACCCAGGTAGCCGTTGCCCAGCACCGACAACGCCTCGGGGTAACCGGTGATCGCCTGGTCGCCCAGCACCACCAGCGCAATCCCGCGGTACAGCGACAGGCTGCCGATCGTCACGACGATGGATGGCAAGCGGTACGCGGTGACGAGCCAGCCGTTCAATGCGCCGGCCGCGGCACCGGTGCCGAACGCAGCCAGCAGCATCAGCGGCAGGCCGGCACCAGCCTTCATCGCGAAGCCCATCGCCAGCGAACACAGCGACAGCGTCGCGGCGATCGACAGGTCGATCTCGCCGGCCACGATCAGCAACGCCATCGCCAGCGCGAGCAAGCCCTTCTCGCTGAAGTTGAAGCTGCTGTCGGCCAGTGCGTACGGCGACATGAAGCCGTCGATGCCGAGGCCGAAGCCCGCCAGCAGCAGCACCAGCAGCGCGAGCAGCAGGCGCTCCCAGGTCCCGAACGCCTTCGTCATGCCGGCACCTCCCGTCGCTCCAGGATCTGCCGGCCACTGCGCCGCTGCGCGCCGGCATTCACCGCCACCGACACCAGGATCACGAGGCCGGCAATCGCCTGCTGCCAGAACGGCGACACCTGGATCACCGGCAACGCGCCGTTGACGACGCCGATGAACAGCACGCCGAGCAGCGCACCGGCGACGCTGCCGACCCCGCCGCCGATGCTGACGCCACCGATCACGCAGGCGGCGATCACCGTCAACTCATACCCGGACGCCAGTTCGGTGAAGGCGATCGCATAACGGCCGACCCACAGCAGCCCCGCCAGCCCGGCGAGCGCGCCCGACACCGCGTAGACCAGCAGCAAGCGCCGCCGCAACGGGATGCCGACATACGCCGCCGCGGTCGGGTTGCCGCCGAGCGCATACAGCTCGCGCCCCTCGCGCCGCCAGCGCAGGAACACCACCATCGCCAGCATCACCGCCGCGGCAATCCACACCAGCGCCGGCAGCCCCAGCCACTGCTCGCGCGGCAGGCCCTTGATCACCGGGTGGATCTGGTGGTCGGAGATCCACGCCCCCTGGCTGGCGACGAAGATCGCACCCCGGTACGCCGACAAGGTGCCCAGCGTCACGACGATCGGCGGCAGCTCGAAGAACGTGATCAACCAGCCGTTGACGAGGCCGAGCACGGTGCCCGTGGCGATCGCCAGCAGCACCAGCGGCACCACCCCGAGCTGCGGCATCGCCCGCCCCGCCAGCGCGCACAGCATGCCGGTCAGCGCGAGGTTCGAGGCGGCCGACAGGTCGACACCGCGCGTCAGCAGCACCAGCATCTGCCCCATCACGAGGATCGCGAGGATCGCCGAATCGTTCGCGATGTCGAGCGCGTTGTGCCAGGTCAGGAACACCGGCGCGCGCACCCCCACCGCCAGCGCGATCGCGACGATGATCGCCAGCAGCGCGATCTCGCGGTGGCGCCCACCCAGGCCCTTCAGGCGCGTCATGCGGCCAGCTCCCGCAGCTCGAGCGGCGCCTGCGGCCGCGGTGGCGCGGCCAGGCCCGACGCTGCTGCCACGACAGCCTCCGCTTCTGCGCCATCGCGCGCGAACTCCGCCACCTGCCGCCCGCGCCGCATCACGATCACCCGGTGCGCCAGGTTCATCACCTCCGGCAGCTCCGACGACACCAGGATCACCGCCAGCCCCTGCGCCACCATCTCGCCGATCAGCTGGTACACCGCCTGCTTCGCGCCGACGTCGATGCCCTTGGTCGGCTCGTCGAGGATCACGATGCGCGGGTCCAGCCCCAGCCACTTCGCGATCACCACCTTCTGCTGGTTGCCGCCCGACAGCCCCGCCATCGGCGTGTGCGGCGAACCGGTCTTGATCTGCAGCCGCTCGATCATCCGCTGGCACAGCGCCGATTCGCGCAGCGCCGACAGCCACGGCCCGCGCGCGAAGCGCGACAGCCCCGCCAGGCTGATGTTGTGCTGCACCGAGAAGCTCAGGATGCCTCCCTGGCGCTGCCGCTCTTCGGGCACGTAGGCGATGCCGGCCGCGATCGCATCGCCGGCACGGCCCGGCCTGAAGCGCTTGCCGTCGATCTCGAACTCGCCGCGCGCTTCGGCATTCAGCCCCATCAGCGCGAGCATCGCCTCGCTGCGGCCCGACCCCACCAGCCCGTAGAAGCCGAGGATCTCGCCGCGCCGCAATTCGAACGACAAGCCGTCGAACTCGCTCGGGTGCGAGAGCCCGCGCACGCGCAGCACCACCTCGCCCGGCGGCGCGGCCGGGGCCGGGTAGATCTGCTCGATCGCGCGGCCGGCCATCAGCTTCACCAGCTCGCGCTCCTCGGCCTGCGCGATCGGGCCGCAGCCGACCGACGCGCCGTCGCGCAACACCAGGTAGCGGTCGGCCACCGCGAAGATCTCGTCGAACTTGTGGGTGATGAAGATCACGCCGACGCCCTGCTCGCGCAGCGTGCGCACCAGGCCATAGAAATCGCGGATCTCCTGCTGCGACAAGGCCGCCGTCGGCTCGTCGAGGATGACGACCGAGGCCTGCTGCGACAAGGCCCGCGCGATCTCCACCAGGTGCCGCTCGGCCAGGCTCAGGTCCTTGACGAGCGCGCCGGGCGCGAAGCGCGCGCCGATCTTCGCGAGCACCTGCGCCGCCTGCGAATGCATCGCGGGCCAGTCGATGAAGGGCCCGCGCTGCAGGTGCCGGCCGATGAAGATGTTCTCGGCCACCGACAGCTCGTCGAACATCACCGTTTCCTGGTGCACGGCGACGATGCCGGCGGCCTGCGAGGCCTGCGCATGCGCGAAACGCAGCGCCCGCCCGTCGAGCTCGATCGTGCCCTCGTCCGGCTGCACCACGCCGGTCAGGATCTTCACGAGCGTCGACTTGCCGGCACCGTTCTCGCCGACCAGCGCCAGCACCTCGCCGCGCTGCAACGCGAGGTCGACACCGCGCAGCGCGTGCGTCGCCCCGTAGCGCTTGTGGATGCCGCGCAGTTGCAGCAGCGGAGAGATCATCAGAAGAATTTCGCGAATTTCTCGACGTTGCCGGCGTCGTAGGTGAACGGTTCGGCCATCGCCGCCTCGTTGTTCGCGTCGAGTGCCACCGTGCCGACGCGGCCCAGCGACACCTTCTCGCCCGCCGCGCCCTTGGCCTTGCCGTGCACGAACTGGTGCGCCGCATACACCGCCGAGTAGCCGAGGTCGATCGGGTTCCAGATCGCGAACGACTTCACCGCACCGCTCTTCACGTGGCCGGCCATCTCCGACGGCAGCCCGAGGCCGGTGACGAACAGCGTGCCGACCTTCTTCTCGTCCTGCACCGCCTTGGCCGCGGCCGCGACGCCGACGGTGGTCGGCGCGACGATCGCCTTCAGGTTCGGGTAGCTCTTGAACAGGCCCTGCGCCTCGCGGTAGCTCTTGTCGGTCTGGTCGTCGCCGTAGACGACGCTGACCAGCTTCAGCCCGGTGTACGGCGGCTTCGCGAGCACCTTCTTCATCTCGTCGATCCAGATGTTCTGGTTGGTCGCCTGCGCGGTCGCCGACAGCACCGCGATCTCGCCGGTGGCGCCGATCGCGTCCTGCGTCATCTTCACCAGCTTCTCGCCGATCAGCGCGTTCGACGACGGGTTCAGGTGCATCAGCCGGCCGTCCTTGCGCACGCCGGAATCGAACGACACCACCTTGATGCCGCGCGCCATCGCCTTCTTCAGCGCCGGCACCAGCGCGTCGGGGTCGTTGGCCGAGATCACGATCGCCTTCACGTTCTGCGCGATCAGCGAGTTGATGATCTCGATCTGGCCCTCGGCCGTCGCCTTGGCCGGGCCGGTGTAGATGATCTCGACGTCCTTCAGCTCCTTGGCCGCTTCCTGCGCGCCCTGGTTGGCGGCATCGAAGAAGCCGTTGCCCAGGCTCTTGACGACCAGCGCGATCTTGTCGGCCGCCATCGCGCCAGGGGCGAAAGCCGCGCACACCAGCGCGGCCAGCAGAACTTGCAGAGGTTTCTTCACGGGTTTGTCTCCTGATGGTTTTATGGACTGACGGGGAACGTGAAACGTGGAATCGAAAAAGCGTCAGACGATGCCGCTGCTCGGGCCCGACGCGGGCCTCGCCTCGGCGACACGGGCGCGGTAGCCGCTCGCGCGGTAGGCCGCCACCGGCTCGATCGCGCCGCCGGCCTCCAGCCGCACGCGCTGCAGGATCGGCGTCACGTCGGTCTGGAAGGCCTGCTTCAGCGCCTGCGCGGCCATCAGCACGTCGTTCGCATCCTGGTGCGCGGCCAGCGCCTGGCGGTCGACCAGCAGCGCCTGCGCGCAGCAGCGCTGCACGCTGGCGGCGCTGGTCATCAGGCTCTCGATCGGGTCGGTGACGTTGTGCGACTGGTCCAGCATGTAGGCCGGTGCAAAGTCAGGCGCGCCGGACTGCGCCGCATCGACCAGCTCGTTGAACACCAGGAACAGCTGGAACGGGTTGATGCTGCCGCTGTCGAGGTCGTCGTCGCCGTACTTGCTGTCGTTGAAATGGAAGCCGGCCAGCTTGCGGGCATGCACCAGCCGCGCAACGATCATCTCGATGTTGACGTTCGGCGCGTGGTGGCCCAGGTCGACCAGGCAGCGCGCCTTGTCGCCCAGCGCCTGCGCGGCCAGCAGGCTGGAGCCCCAGTCCTGGATCACCGTCGCGTAGAACGCCGGCTCGAACATCTTGTGCTCGAGGAACATGTGCCAGTCGGCCGGCAGCGCGGCATAGATGCGCCGCGTGCTGTCGAGGTAGCGCTCGAAGCTGCGCCGGAAATGCTGCTGGCCGGGGAAGTTGGCGCCGTCGCCGATCCACACCGTGATCGCGCGGCTGCCGAGTTCGCGGCCGATCTCGATCACCTCGAGGTTGTGCGCGACCGCCTGCGCCCGCACCGCCGCGTCGGCGTGCGTGAGGCTGCCGAACTTGTAGCTGAGCGGCTGGCCCTTCTGGTCGGAGAAGGTGTTCGAGTTCACCGCATCGAACGCGAGGCCGCGCATCGCGGCATGCTCGCGCAGCTCGCTGTAGTCGCTGCACTTGTCCCACGGGAAGTGCGGCGAGACGGTCGGCGTGCAGCGCGCGAGCTGCTGGATCACGCTGCAGTCCTCGATCTTGTCGAACACGTCGCGCGGCTCGCCGGCGCCGGGGAAGCGCGCGAAGCGCGTGCCGCCGGTGCCGACGCCCCACGACGGCAGCGCGACCGCGAAGGCGGCCACCTGGCGGCGCACCGCATCGATGTCGATGTCGCGGCGGGCGAGCTGGGTGCCCAGCGCGTCGTAGTCGTCGCGCACGCGCGCGGCGAGCGGCGCGTTCTGCGATTCGACCAGGCTGGCGGCGATCAACGGTGTCGGCATGGCGTTCTCCTTGGATCAGCGCGCTTCAGGGTCAGCGCGGGAAGGCGGCGAGGTTGCCCGCATCCACATTGAGGATGTTGCCGGTCGACTTGGCCGACAACTCCGACGCGAAGAAGCAGGTGGCCTCGGCGATGTCCTCGGGCAGCACGCTGCGCTTGAGCATCGAGCGGTCGCGGTAGAAGGCTTCGAGTTCATCTTCGCTGATCTTGTTGGCGGCGGCCCGCTCCTGGCTCCAGGTGCCCGTCCAGATCTTGCTGCCGCGGATCACCGCATCGGGATTCACGACGTTGGCACGGATGCCCAGCGGCGCCCCTTCGAGGGCGAAGCAGCGCGCGAGCTGGATCTCGCTCGCCTTCGCCGCGCAATAGGCCGAGGCCTGGTTGCTCGGCACCATGCCGTTCTTGCTCGCGATGAAGACGATGCTGCCGCCGCTGCCCTGCGCCTTCATCACGCGGAAGGCCTCGCGGCCGACCAGGAAGTAGCCGGTCGACAGGATCGACTGGTTGCGCATCCACAGCGCGAGCGAGGTGTCCTCGATCGGCGCGGCCGATGCGATGCCGGCGTTCGACACCAGGATGTCGAGGCCGCCGTAGTCGATCGTCGCCTCGGCATAGGCGCGCAGCACCGCGGCCTCGTCGGTCACGTCGCAATGCAGCGTGCGCACCACGTCGCGGCCGAAGCGTTTCGACAGCTCCGCGCCGACCTGCTCCAGCGCCTGCGTGTCGATGTCGAGCAGCACCGCGCAGGCGCCGTCGGCCAGCAGCCGTTCGACGATCGCGCGGCCGATGCCGCCCGCGCCGCCGGTCACCAGCGCCACCTTGCCGACCAGCGGCTTGGGCTTGGGCATGCGCTGCAGCTTGGCCTCCTCGAGCAGCCAGTACTCGATGTCGAAGGCCTCCTGCTCGGGCAGGCCGACGTAGCGGTCCAGCGCATCGGCCTCGCGCATCACGTTGATCGCGTTGACGTAGAACTCGCCGGCGATGCGCGCGGTGGCCTTGTCCTTCGCGAGCGAGACCATGCCGACGCCGGGCAGCAGCACGATCACCGGGTTCGGGTCGCGCAGCGCCGGGCTGTCGGCGCGCCTGCAGCGCTCGTAGTAGGCGCTGTAGTCGGCGCGGTAGGCGGCCAGCCGCTCCTCGATCGCGGCGGCGAGCGCGGCACCGTCGAGCGCGTACAGCGCGGCCGGCAGGATCAGCGGGCGGATCTTGGTGCGCAGGAAATGGTCGGGGCACGAGGTGCCGAGCGCGGCCAGGCGTTCGAGGTCGCGGCTGTTGACGAACTCCTGCACCGTGGCCGAGCGGTCGACGTGCGCCAGCTTGTGGCCGCTGCGCGAGACCGCGCCGCGCAGCACCGGCAGCAGCCGCGCCAGCAGCGCGTGCTGCTCGGAGCCGGCCAGCGGCTCGCGCGCCGCACCGCCGAAGCTGACCAGCTTGCGCTCGCGCCGCTCGGCCTGCAGCCAGGCCTGCGCCTCCTGGATCACGCCGACGGTGTTCTCGTAGCAGCTGCGCGCATCGTCGCCCCAGGTGAACAGGCCGTGGCCGGCCAGCACCAGGCCGCGCAAGCCGGGGTGCTCGGCGACGTGGCGCTGCAGCTGCATGCCGAGCTCGAAGCCGGGCCGCCGCCACGGCAGCCAGCCGACCGTGCCGCCGAAGATCGTCTGCGTCAGCGCGCGGCTGTTCTCCATCGCGGCGATCGCGATCACCGCGTCGGGGTGCATGTGGTCAACGTGCCGGAACGGCAGGTAGGCATGCAGCGGGGTGTCGATGCTGGCGGCGCGCGCGTTCAGGTTGAAGGTGCAGTGCGGCAGGTAGCCGACCATCTCGTCTTCATGTGCGGGGCCGCGGTACAGCGTCTGCAGCGCCTGCAGCTTGTCGAGGTAGAGCGTCGAGAAGCCGTCGAGCTTCATCGAGCCGAGGTCGCCGCCGGAGCCCTTGACCCACAGCACCTCGGTGTCCTGCTGCGAGAGCGGGTCGCGCTGCAGCAGCTTGGCAGAGGTGTTGCCGCCGCCGTAGTTCGTGATGCGCAGGTCGGAGCCCAGCAGGTTCGATCGGTACAGCAGGCGGCCGGGCTCGTCCAGGCGCTCGGCGTGGGCGGCATCCCAGGTCGGGAAGGGGTGGGTCGGATCAGTCATGGAGACGAAATCTAGGAGCCTCCAGGCATAAGGACAAGCAATGGTTTCTTATTGAATGAGAAAGGAACCCTGATGAGTTCGTAGCCCGGATGCCAATCCGGGGATCGTCGGTCACGTCGACGGCCGCTCCCGGATTCCCGCTGCGCTCCATCCGGGCTACGAACTCGGGGAAAACGTGGGGGACGCGTGCTGTCGGCGGCTCTCGCGACACCGCGCCGACCACGGGCAATCACCCGCCCTTCAACTCGCAATGCGCCAGCCGCGCCCCGTGCTCCAGCACGAACTCGCGGAACGCCGCGCTCACGCCGGTCAGCACGCCGTCGCGGCGGTGCAGCAGGCACCAGTCGAGCAGCTTGGGCATGCCGGCGAGGTCGAGCACCGCCATGCGCCCGGCCGCCAGCTCGATCTGGAACGCATGCGCCGACATGAAGCTGATGCCCATGCCCGCCATCACCGCCTGCTTGATGGTCTCGTTGCCCGACAGCTCCATCGTCACGTTGACCTGCAGCGACTGCGACTGCAGCAGGTGCTCGAGGAACTGCCGCGTCGCCGAGCCCGGCTCGCGGAAGATGAACGGTTCGCCCTTCAGCTCGCTCCACGCGATGCGCCGCTTGCCGGCCAGCGGGTGCGTGGGCGCCGCGACGATGCAGTGCGGGTGGCGTGCGAAGGCCTCGGCCTCGACATCGGCCTCCGACGGCGGGTAGCCGGCGATCGCGACATCGATCTGGTGCTCGTTCAGCAGCGCGAGGATGGTCTCGCGCCGGTCCACCGACAGCTTCAGCTTGACCTCGGGAAAGCGCTCGCGGAACGCCATCATCAACAGCGGCGCGAAGTAGTTCGCCGTCGGCACCACGCCCAGGTGCAGCTGGCCGCGCGTGCTGCCCTCCCCCGAACTCATCGAGGTCAGCGCCTCCTCGGCCTGGCGGATCGCGCCGAGGATGCCGCGCGCATGGCGCAGCAGTTCGTCGCCCGCCTCGGTGAGCTGCAGCCCGCGGCCCTGCTTGCGGAACAGCGGCAGCCCGAGCTCGTCTTCGAGCAGCCGGATCTGCATCGACACCGCCGGCTGCGTGAGATGCAGCTGCTCGGCGGCGCGCGAGTGGCTCAGCGTGGTCGCGGCGGCCTCGAAGGCGCGCAGCTGGCGCAGCGTCAGGTTCTTCATGGGCCGCAAGCTTAGGGCCTGCAGCCGCGCCCCCGATCAGCGGCCACCCAACTCGGAACTGCTCAGGCGCATCGGAGCATCGGCACCCGGGTCGTCCGACGACGAGTACAGCTTTTCACATTGCTCTTTTGCAGGATCCTTCCACCAGATGGGATTGATATTCTTGGAGCAATAGCAGTCGGGATGGCCTTTCGTGAGCAGCGCAAACTGATCTTCGGCAACCGGCCGCGCACGCACTTCCTTCGACAGCTGCCGATAGAAGCGCGGCATGCTGTGGTTGGCGATGATGTTGCCGTGCAGCAGATCGAACTCGAGCTCGGTGATGTTCTCGCTCAACGAATAGAACAGCCGCAGGAAGGAGCGCACATAGGCCAAGGCCTCCCCCTTCTCGTAGATGCGCCATACCGGCACATTGCAATGCATCACCTTCGGGTCAACGCAGGACCAGTAGGCTGTCACCGGCGAAGGGTCGAAGACGACCGCGGCCTCGACCTCGGCGCTGCGATAGGCAAACAGCTGGGCCAAGCCACCGCCCAGCGAGTGCCCGGTCGACACGATGTGCCAGCGGTCGATGGGCCGGCCCAACGCCTCCTTGATGTCGAGCTTGGTGCGATCGATCACCTGCTCGACCATGTCCGACACCTGGTTGTACTGATCGTGTCCCGGCACGACCCACCGCAAATTGCTGTACCAGTCGGCCAGGCTCGTGAAGTCCGTGCCGCGAAACGCGACGGCGACACTCACCGAGCCGTCGGCCTCCGGCCGATAGAACACTCCGAAACGCAGGCCAAGCCATTCGCGCCCGGCCGGCAGGTCGGCCGTGTCGTCACTGCGGTCGCTGGCGTAGGTGTGCAGTCGGCTCCAGCCGTGATCGGCCGCTGCGAAGCCTCCGTCGCAGTCGGAGTCGGACACCGGGTCGGATGCGCTGGCTGCTTCGCCGGCAACTGCCGGCTTCGGGACTTTGCGGCGCTGGTACAGGTCATCGCAGTAGACGACCGCCGACAGCATCGCGTACGGAAGAATCGCCGACGCATGTTGCGCGACCTCGTCGGCCAGCATCGGTTGCTTGGTGCGCTTGCGGAAATCGCGTCGAAACGCGTGCAATGGTTCAGCGGGCTTTTCCGCCTTGTCCGGCAGCACCGCATCGGCCGCAGGCGTCGTCGGCGGGTCCAGTGCGCCGGGAGTCTTTGGTGGTGGGTCTTGCGGAGGCAGCACCTTGTCCGGCGGGGGCCCGGCTTCCACCTCCTGCGCCTGCGGATCCACCGGAGCTTCCTGCRCCCCTGCCCCTGCAGCCGCGCCCAGCAGCAGCGCCGCCACGGCTGCTCGCCCCCATGCGTTCGAAATGACCATGCCTGCCTCCGCGCCTGAAAGACTCGAAGATAGGCCAGCCTCTTCGCATTCACCTCCCCAAGGAGAAGGACGTCGTCGCCCTGCGCGGTTCAGTCAACGCCGAGTGCGCCTCTCAGGTGCGTCAGCGGCAGCGCCCCGCCCGCCTTCACCTCGCCGAGCGAGAAGCTGGTGTGGATGTCCTTCACGTTCGGCAGGTTCAACAGCGTCTCGATCGAGAAGCGCGAGAACGCATCGAGGTCGGTCGCCATCACCTGCAGCTCGAAGGTGCCGGCGCCCGAGATGTAGTGGCAGGCGATCACCTCGGGCAGCTGGCGGATCGCGTCCTCGAGCGCGCGCGTCTCGGTGCCGGTGTTGCGGTTGGCATCCACGCGCACGAAGGCCAGCACGCCCAGGCCGACCTTGCGCCGGTCGAGCTCGGCGCGGTAGCCGGTGATGTAGCCCTGCTCCTCCAGCCACTTGACGCGCCGCCAGGTCGGCGCGGCCGACAGCCCGATGCGCCCCGCGAGCTCGGCATTGGACAGCCGCGCCTCCTGCTGCAGCTCGCGCAGGATCAGCACGTCGTAGCGGTCGAGCGTGGCGCCGTGCGGCTCGCCGGCGGGGGCGTGAAGCGCCGGGGCCGCCGATCTGCTGGTTTTCCCTGATACGGGCTTTTTGAGCGTCATTCTCGTCACCAGATGGAAATGTCAGCAAGATTATTGCGCGCAGGCCCTCTGGCAGGGCAAACATAGAAAGGACTTGCGCAGCCCGAATCCCTACACTGACCGCTGCCGACGCCGCCACGAGCGGCCGACGCGCCTCACCGAACCCTCCCCCAAGGAGCCCTGGCCGATGAATGCCCCGCTACCCGAATCCATTCGCAAGGCGCTCGAGAGCGTCTCCCTCGACGACAAGTACAGCCTCGCGACCGGCCGCGCCTTCATGAGCGGCGTGCAGGCGCTGGTGCGGCTGCCGATGCTGCAGCGCACGCGCGACGCGATGGCCGGCCTGAACACCGGCGGCTTCATCAGCGGCTACCGCGGCTCGCCGCTCGGCGGCTACGACCAGGCGCTGTGGCAGGCCAAGAAGCACCTGCAGGCGCAGAACATCGTGTTCCAGCCCGGCGTCAACGAAGAGCTCGGCGCGACCGCGGTGTGGGGCACGCAGCAGCTCGACCTGTACCCGCAGAGCAAGAAGTTCGACGGCGTGTTCGGCATCTGGTACGGCAAGGGCCCGGGCGTGGACCGCTGCTCCGATGTGTTCAAGCACGCCAACATGGCCGGCACCGCGAAGCACGGCGGCGTGATCGCGCTGGCCGGCGACGACCACATCGCCAAGAGCAGCACCGCGGCGCACCAGAGCGACCACATCTTCAAGGCCTGCGGGCTGCCGGTGTTCTTCCCGTCGAGCGTGCAGGACATCCTCGACATGGGGCTGCATGCGTTCGCGATGAGCCGCTTCGCCGGTGTCTGGTCGGGCATGAAGACGATCCAGGAGATCGTCGAATCGTCGGCCAGCATCAGCGTCGACCCCGACCGCGTGAACATCGTGCTGCCGGAAGACTTCGTGATGCCGGCCGGCGGCCTGCACATCCGCTGGCCCGACGCGCCGCTCGAGCAGGAAGCGCGGCTGATGGACCACAAGTGGTACGCCGCGCTCGCCTACATCCGCGCCAACAAGCTGAACCACAACGTGATCGAAGGCCCGAACGACCGCTTCGGCCTGATCGCCAGCGGCAAGGCCTACAACGACACCCGCCAGGCGCTGCACGACCTCGGCCTCGACGACGACGCCTGCCGCCACCTCGGCATCCGGCTGCACAAGGTCAACGTCGTGTGGCCGCTCGAGGCCACCATCACGCGCGAGTTCGCGAAGGGCCTGCAGGAGATCCTGGTCGTCGAGGAGAAGCGCCAGGTCATCGAGTACCAGCTGAAGGAGGAGCTCTACAACTGGCGCCCCGACGTGCGGCCGACCGTGCTCGGCAAGTTCGACGAGGTGGCCGGCGACCAGAGCGGCGGCGAATGGTCGCAGCCGAACCCGGGCAGCAACTGGCTGCTGCGCGCGCAGGCCGACCTGACGCCGGCCATCATCGCGAAGGCGATCGGCAAGCGGCTGAAGAAGCTCGGCGTCGATGCCGACACCGCCGCGCGCATCGATGCGCGGCTCGCGCTGATCGAGGCCAAGGAACGCAGCCTCGTCGACGTGAAGAACGAGGGCGGCGACCGCCTGCCGTTCTTCTGCAGCGGCTGCCCGCACAACACCAGCACCAAGGTGCCCGAGGGCTCGCGCGCGGTGGCCGGCATCGGCTGCCACTACATGGTGGTGTGGATGGACCGCAGCACCAGCACCTTCACGCAGATGGGCGGCGAAGGCGTGCCGTGGATCGGCCAGGCGCCGTTCACGACCGACGAGCACATCTTCGCGAACCTCGGCGACGGCACCTACTTCCACAGCGGCAGCCTGGCGATCCGCCAGAGCATCGCGGCCGGCGTGAACATCACCTACAAGATCCTCTACAACGACGCAGTCGCGATGACCGGCGGGCAGCGCGTGGGCGAGCGGCCCGAGGGCCACTCGGTGCTGCAGATCATGAACAGCCTGAAGGCCGAGGGCGTGGCCGCGCTGTGCATCGTGACCGACGAGCCCGAGAAGTACGACGGCGTCGCGCTCGCCGAGGGCGTGCAGGTGTTCCACCGCGACGAGCTCGACCGCCTGCAGCGCGAATACCGCGAGCTGAAGGGCACGACGGCCATCATCTACGACCAGACCTGCGCGACCGAGAAGCGCCGCCGCCGCAAGCGCGGCACGATGGTCGAGCCGGCCAAGCGCGTGGTGATCAACGAGCTGGTTTGCGAGGGCTGCGGCGATTGCTCGGTGCAGAGCAACTGCCTGAGCGTGGAGCCGGTCGAGACCGAGTTCGGCCGCAAGCGCCGCATCAACCAGAACACCTGCAACAAGGACTACTCCTGCGTGAAGGGCTTCTGCCCGAGCTTCATCACCGTCGAGGGCGGGCAGCTGAAGAGCGCGAAGAAGGCCAAGCAGGAGCGGCCGCAGCCGTCATCGATCGCGGTGCCGGAGCCGGTGCTGCCGGTGGCGGAAACGGCCTGGGGCATCGTCGTCGCCGGCGTCGGCGGCACCGGCGTGATCACGATCGGCCAGCTGCTCGGCATGGCGGCGCACCTGGAGGGCAAGGGCATCGTCACGCAGGATTCGGCCGGCCTCGCGCAGAAGGGCGGCAGCACCTGGAGCCACATCCAGATCGCGAACCGCATGGAGGCGATCCACACCACCAAGGTCGGCACCGCGGAAGCCGACCTGGTGATCGCCTGCGACCCGATCGTCGGCGCCAACAAGGCCACGCTGGCGACGCTGCGCGAGGGCCGCAGCTTCGTCGCGCTGAACACGCACGGCTCGCCGACGGCGGCTTTCGTGACCAACCCGGACTGGCAGTTCCCCGGCGCGAGCTGCGAGGCGGCGGTCGTCGCGGCGGCCGGTGCGGCGCAGGTGGGCATGCTCGATGCCGAGGAGCTCGCGGTGCAGCTGGTCGGCGATTCGCTGTACACCAACCCGTTGATGCTCGGCTATGCATGGCAGAAGGGCCGCGTGCCGCTCGGCCATGCCGCGCTGATGCGCGCGATCGAGCTGAACGGCGTGCAGGTCGACAACAACAAGGCGGCCTTCGAATGGGGCCGCCGCGCGGCGCACGACCTGGCGGCGGTGAAGGCGCTGTTCAAGGCGGCACAGGTGATCGAGTTCGTGCGCAAGAGCGTCAACGTCGACGACGTGATCGCCAAGCGCGTCGAGTTCCTGACCGGCTACCAGGATGCGGCGTACGCGGCGCAATACAAGGCCTTCGTCGAGAAGGTGCGGGCCGCCGAGGCGCCGCTGGGCGGCCACAAGCTGACCGAGCAGGTCGCGCGCTACCTGTTCAAGCTGATGGCCTACAAGGACGAGTACGAGGTGGCGCGGCTGCACACCGACAAGAGCTTCCTCGACAAGGTGGCGGCGCAGTTCGAGGGCGACTACACGCTGAACTACCACCTGGCGCCGCCGGCCCTCGCGAAGAAGAACGACAAGGGCGAGCTGGTGAAGCAGCGCTTCGGCCCGTGGATGCAGACGGCGTTCCGCGTGCTCGCGAAGTTCAAGGGGCTGCGCGGCACCGCGTTCGATCCGTTCGGCCGCACCGAGGAGCGCAAGACCGAGCGCGCGCTGATCGGCCAGTACCGCGAGTCCATCGACGAGGTGCTGCGAGGGCTGAACGCGCAGACGCTGCCGCTCGCGCTGCAGATCGCGCGCATTCCGGAAGACATCCGCGGCTACGGGCACGTGAAGGAGCGGCACCTCGCGACGGCGATGCCGAAGTGGTCGGGGCTGATGGCGCAGTGGCGGGCGGGTGGGGAGCGGAAGGCGGCCTGAACCCGGCTGCGCGACACTTGGGGGCGGGCAGCACGACCGGCCGACACCGATGTCGGCCGGCGTTGCCGCTCCCAGGGAGAGACAACAACAATGGATCCGACCCGGCGACCGCGTCGCCTCATCGTCATTCCGCCGGCCCGCGCCGGCAAGAACGCACCGGCCCCCGCGGCCACGCTGCGCAGGCTGCAGGCCGCAGCCGCCGAGAAACGCCCCACCGTCCCGCGGATGACCCCGTCGACGCTGAAGCTCGTCACCAGCTCGCCCGCCGACGGTGCCGTGCTGCTGGACATCGGCCGCCGCAGCATCGACGAGGTGCGTGCAAGCGCGCCGGACGGCGCGACGCTGGCCGAGGAGCAGTGGTACCGCCTGGAGCGCCCTGCGCGGCCGTGGCACAAGCTCAGCGAGCACCTGAAGGCACCACGCATCGCGGCCGGCCGCGACCAGGCCTGGACCGTCACGGTCGTCGTGGACGACGCGGCCCGCACGCGGCTCGCGCAGGCGTTGGTGACGATCCTGCTCGATGAAGAAAAGGGCACCGGCCTGGAGGCGATGACCGACCGGCGCGGGCGCGTCAGCTTCCGGCTGGGCCGCGGCACGAAGCGCCTGGATGCCGTCGAGGTGGCGCCGCTGCACGGCGGCTGGCCGGTGCGGCTGTCGAATGTGGAACTGCTGCGCGGCGGCCTGGAGATCGCCGTGCCGGCCCTGTCGCTGAAGACGCCGGATGCGCGCGGCCTGGTCTACGGCAAGCCGGCGGCCGGCGCCGGCAAGGGCATCTCGGTCGGCGTGGTCGACACCGGCATCGGACCGCACGATCACCTGAAGCTGGCCGGCGGCCGCAACACCACCGCGAAGGAAGCGACGCGCCTGCTGCGCGATGCCGACGGCCATGGCAGCCACGTGGCCGGCGTGATCGCGGCGACGGCCGGCGGCTGGCGGCGCGGCGAGGCGGGGGCTGTGTCGCTGCATGCGTACCGCGTGTTCGAGGCGGGCGATCCGTTCGCGTCGACCTTCGCGATCCAGGCGGCCATCAAGCAGGCCGCCGTCGACGGCTGCGACCTGGTCAACCTGAGCCTCGGGGACAGCCTGGCGGACGAGGCGGTGCGCGACGCGGTCGAGTTCGCGTGGGCGCGCGGCTGCGTCTGCCTGGCAGCGGCCGGCAACGACGGCGCCGACGAAGTGGACTACCCGGCCCGCTACCCGAAGGTGATCGCGGTCTCGGCCATCGGTTTGGAGAACGCGTGGCCGGCCGGTGCCTACCTGGAGTGGACGCTGGGCGAGCCGCGCGGCAAGCCGATCGGCAAGCACGTGCCGTTCTTCGCGCAGTTCTCCAACCGCGGCCGCAAGCTCACGCTCACCGCGCCGGGCGTGGCCATCGTGTCGACGCTGTTCGGCAACCGCTGGGGCGTGATGTCGGGCACCTCGATGGCCACGCCGGTCGCCACCGGCGTGCTGGCGCGCCGCCTGGCGGGCAGCGCGGTGCTGGCGATGCCGCGCGACGCCCGGCGTTCGGCCGCCATCGTGGGATTGGCCACGGCGCATGCCCAGGACCTCGGATTCCCCGCCCGTATGCAAGGCAAGGGCTTGGCGCGATAATCGAGGCCATGGCGCGCTTCGTCTTCTTCAACTCCAGCGACGTGGACGCCAAGGCGCTCACGGCGGCGAAGAAGTCGGTGCGTGCCTTGGGCGGCATCGTCGTCGGCGGTGCGGCCGGCTCGATGCTCGTCGAGGCGCCTCCCACCAAGGCGGCGCAGGTGGCCAAGGCCCTGCCGGGCTGGCACTACGCGCAAGACCGCAAGACAGCCCGCGTTCCCGAGCACACGCCCCTGCAGCGTGCCAAGCGGGCCGCCGCCAAGGGCTGACGCTCTCCTCTCCCGGTTTTCCGTTTCACCGCACCCGAAGGTACGGTCCCACCTTCGTCGTCAACAAGTCCACGAGTTCCGGGTCCATGAAGGCGTACTCGTCGGGAATGCCCAGCACGATCACGCGCTTCCCGCTCAGCCACGGCTTGAACTTGCGGGACAGCTTGTTGCGGTGCGACCGCTCCATCACGAAGATCACCTGCGCCCACTGCACCGTCTCGCTGTCCAGCGGCGTGAGTGCCGAGCTGTCGAGCCCGGCCGAAGTGCATTCGACATCAGGCCACGATGCGAACACCTGCTCGGCCGTCGGGCTGCGCAGGCGGTTCTGGCTGCAGAGGAAGAGCACGCGCCGCATTGAGCCGCACTCAGGGCACTCGGTTCAACCCGATGCGCTTGCCAATGTCACCGGCCAGTTGCCTGAAATCAGCATAGGCGCCGGAAACTGCCGTTGCATGCGCCCCGATCGCACCATCTGCCGCCTTGAGGAAGAAGATCGGCTTGCGCGCCTCCTGGCCCAGCGGCATCAGGCTGTTGTAGTTCTTGAGCATCGCCAGACAGAAGGGATCGTGCTCGATCGTCGGTGTGGACGATGAAACCTCATCCAGAACGCTGCGACGGAATTCCGTCGGAATCTGATCCAGCCACCGGGTGTAAGCCTGGACGGGACGGGTCAGCCGCACACCGTGGCGCATCGCCACATATCCCATCGGCGTCATGTCCCCGATGGGAAGCTCGAACTCCGGTTGCGCCCAGGCCTGCTTGCGATGCTCCCAGCCCTTCCGCCAGTCGCGCAGTGTCGGCCCGAGGTTACGCAGGCCCTGCAGGGAAAACAGGTCCGCGCCCAGCGGCACGATCACATGGTTGCTGCCCAGAAGCGCGGCACGGTTGATGGCACCGAGGTTCGGGCCAACATCGAAGACGATCAGGTCAGCACCAAAGCGCTGCGCTGCTTCCTGCGCAGAACGCCAGAAGGCGGTCAGTATCCGGAATGGTCGCGCCTTCTTTTTGTCGTCCAGCGCCTGGGTCCACTCCGAAGAGAGCTCATCTTCAAAACTCGACAAGCCCAGATCACCGGGAATCAACGCAAGACGCTGGTCGACGGTCTGGAAGGCGACCGGCGCAAAATCACCGACGTCCAGCAGTGGCTCGACACTGCGAAAGATCGTTGACGCTCCCGCACCTTCATCCCACAACAAGGCGAGCCGCTCTTCATCGAGAAACGCAGCGGTGAGGTTCGCTTGTGGGTCGAGATCCACCGCCAGGACGCGCAGCCCCCTTTCAGCGAACATCCATGAGAGGTGATAGACCAGCGACGTCTTGCCGACTCCACCCTTGTTGTTGAAGAAGGAGAGGACCGGAATACTCATGCTGCTCTCCTGATCGACACCATGACCAGCGAGTCACGCACTTCGAACTCCGGTGCGGGATTCCCGTTGTCTGCCAGCAGACGCCGTGCCGTCGCAATGCCCACGCCGAAGCGCTGCACATATCCCAGGACCTTCATCGATTCGGCCAGGTTCGGATTGCGGTAGTCGGTGACACCCGGCATGCCGAAGTTCTCTCGCGTCACCATGCCGAAGGGGCCGCCGGGGTTGATGATCTCGATCCGGTCCTTGAACCACGTCAAGCGAACTGGCGCGTTGGTCGCTTCATAGGCGCGGTGCATCACGGCATTCCGAACCAGTTGCTGCAGCGCCGCGAGCGGGTAGTCAGCTGAACGCTTCTCGATGGATGCCGACTGGAAATCGACCGCTGTCGAGATGTTGGCCTTGAGCTTCTCATCGACGCGGGAGAGCACCTCGCCGAGGCGACCGTCGATCTCCGCCGCATCGATGATCGGCGCATCCAACTCGGTACCGTCCAGCCGCAGGAACTGCACGTACGCGCAGGGGATGAGATCTCGGGGACGGTTGCCGAGGACCAGGCTTCCGAGCACCGTCGGCACCGGGTGGTCGATCGATTCGACCATGCGGCAGGCGCTCAATCGCTCTTCGAAGCTGCGGTTGTTCGCCTCCAGGGCGTCGGCGGAGAAAGCGCCCGGCAGATACTCCGCCTCGAAAGTCGGCCGATGCAGGTCGGCAAGCTTGGCGAACGACACCGGCTGCAGATCGAACGGCAGATCGCGGTGGCGCCGGCGTTCGTTCAGAAGCCGCTCGTCCTGTCGGCTTGCGATGTCACGGCGCGGGCCTGTGCGGAGGTAGGTGCGGCCCTTGTAGCGCACCGGTGGTGCGTCGGCAGGCAACACCATCAGCACGGCGACATCCGCCCCGCGCAGCGTTCGCTTCTCGACGCTCATCGTCGGTAGCGGGAGGATATTTCCGTCACTGTGGATGTCGGCCAGCGCCTTCAGCAGGTCGTCCGTGATGTCGAGATTCGACACCTGGCCGTCATCCTTGACCCCGATGAAGATGACGCCAGCCCCCTTGTGCCCCGGCAGGTCGTTGGCAAACGCACACACGGCCTGCCGCACCTTCTCGGGGGAGTCGCCCTTGAAGCTCTCCTTGCGCTCGGCTCGATCCGACTCCAGGTCGTCAAGCAGGGCCTCCAGTTCAGCGTCGGACAGTCTCATGGCGCCATTCTCGGTCACCCCCGGCGAAATCAGAACTGCAGGAACGTCACCCCCAACCCAAAGCTCGTCTGCCGGAAGTTGTAGTCCGTCAGCGTCTCGCCGTAGCCGCGGAAGGCCTGCAGGTACCAGCGCAGGCCGTTCGGCTGGTCGCGCAGCACCGGGTAGGTCCACTCGAGCTGCAGCGCGCCGTACTTCACCCCCTGCAGCGTGTTGCGGTACAGCAGCGAGGCGGTCGACACGCCGCTCGCCCAGTTCAGCTGCGTCTCGCTGCGGCCGCGGTAGTCGATCAGGTCGGGGTTGTTGTCGGTCTCCAGCTTCTCGTTGAAGCGCTGCACCAGGCGCGTGCTCAACGACCAGTTGTCGCGCTCGAAGCCGGCCCCGAGCGACGCGCGGTTCCAGCTGCGCGACAACGGGTCGGACTGGCCGTTCGACTGGTGCGCGATCCCCAGCTGCCCGTAGCGCCACTGCCAGCCGAACGGCAGCCCGCGCCAGGCCTCGGGAACCGGCACCACATAGATCGCCTCAGGTTCATAGTCGCTGTTGCGGAACGGCTTCGAATCCTTGCCGTTCCAGATCTGCCACAGCGCCTGCTGCGTGAAGGCGAGCCACAGGTCGCCGCCCTCGAAGCCCACATCCTGCAGCACCTTGGTGCGCAGCGACAGCTGGAACTTGGCCTCGGTGCGCTTGTAGTCCGGCAGCGGCACGGCCGCCTGCGTCGGCGATCGAGGCTCGCGGTTGATGCGGCTCGTCTGGTGCACCGGCAACACGTAGTTGGGCTTGTAGCCGACGAAGTTGAAGATGCCGCGCTTGTCCTCGGGCTCGAGCTCCCAGTAGCGCGAGACCAGGCTGCCGCTGCCGCCGCTCACCGGCCGGCTCGCCGGCGGCAGCAGCTGCGTCTTCGGGGCCAGCTTCGAATCGCTCTCGCCCTCGCGCCCGGTGGGGGCCGGCCCCTCGACCGCACGGCCGGCCAGCCGGTCGTAGCAGGCGAGGCGATCGGCCGGGGCACCGATCTCGGCACAGGCCGCGAGCCCCTCAGGCTGCGCGAAGGCAGGCTGCAGCGAGGCGATGAAGAGGAAGCAGGCGCATGCGGCAAGGGTCGAAGATTGCATGCGGCCGCATGGTAGGGCCATGTGGTGAATCCCCGAGCAGCGGGCGCCGGATGGGCGTCCCGCCGCTCGGGTATCCAAAGGCCCTTGCGGGCCTTACGGCAAGGTCTTCAGGTGCGCGCCGACCGGCGCCGAGAAGTTGTACCCATCGAAGCGGTCCCAGTTGATCGACCAGGTCATCACGCCGCGGAAGGTCGGGTAGGCCTGGTTCGGGCGCAGCGAGCCGCAGCCGGTCAGCTTCACCATGCAGTCCACCGCGTTGTTCACGGTCGCCGCGGTGACGAAGCCGGAGTTCGCCGAGCGCGGGCCCGACGGCACGCCGAACGCGACCTGGTCCGGCCGCAGCCCGGCGAAGGTGCCCGCCGAGCCGTTCGACAGGCCGAAGCCCTCGATCAGCATCTTGCTGCCCGCCACCAGCATGTCGACCGAGCCTTCCGGGTACGGGTTGGCCTGGTACGGCGAGTACAGCCCGCCGTTGTTGTAGTACTGCACGTGGATGATCGACAGGTCGTCGCGCAGCCCGTTGATGATCGGCAGGTAGGCGCCCCAGATGCTGCCGTACGAGATGAAGCCGCCTTGCACGTACGGCCACTCCGGCGCCATCGACAGGTAGAACTTCGAGCCGACCTTGGCCTTCAGCGCCTTCACCGAGCTGACCAGGTACTGCTGGATCGGCGCGCCTTGCGCCACGCCGTTCTCCAGGTCGAGGTCGATGCCGTCGAAGCCGTACTTCTGGATGATCGCGTACAGGCTGTTGGTGAAGTTCGTGGCCTCGGCCTGCGAGCCGACGCTGACCGAGCCGTTCTGGCCGCCCAGCGACAGCACCACCTTCTTGCCCCGGGCCTTCAGTGCCCGCACGTCGGCGATGAACTGCGCATCGCTGCCGGCATTGGAGTCGACCGTGAAGCTGACGTTGCCGCCACCGGCGTTGTCGGCGAACGCGACGACGATCACGTCCCACGCGTCCGGGATCTGGCTCAGCGGGTAGGTGTTGCCGGCCGGGTTGGTGAAGTTGTGCCAGTAGCCGACCAGCGCGTGCTTGGCGATGTCGCTCGACGGTGCGGGTGCCGGGGCCGGGGCGGGCGCCGGAGCGGGTGCAGGGGCCGGCGCGGGAGCAGGGGCCGGCGCAGGGGCGGGAGCCGGTGCCGGAGCGGGGGCCGGAGCGGGCGCAGGGGCCGGCGCGCCATTGCAATTGGTCGTCGCCGTCCACGGCTGGCCGCTGCCGRCCGGGCCGTTGTTGGACGACGGGTTCTGGCCCTGSGTCCACCAGTTGGCCTTGTAGTTGGTGCCGTTCACGCTGACCAGCGCACCGCCGCTGTACGCGGTGGCGGCGAGCCACACCGGGCTGCAACCGGCCGGTGCCGGGGCCGGGCTGGGGGACGGCGCGGGAGACGGTGCGGGCGCCGGAGCCGGCGAAGGCGCCGGGGACGGTGCGGGCGCGGGCGGCGGCGTACCGCTGCTCACGCCGAGGTCGGCCCACAGGCTCGCCGTGGTCGGGTTCCAGCCGGTGCTGGCGTAGTCGGTCTGGCTGACCAGCGCGCGGTAGTCGTGCCCGTTGTACGACACGATGGTGCCGGCGGCGTAGAAGGTGTCGGCCTTCCAGGCGGGGTAGGCGGCATAGGCCGACGCGGCGGCGACGGACGTCGCAAGCGCCGCCAGCAGGCGCAGCTTGTACGGTGCGTTGAACATGGTGGGATCTCCCTCGGCAAGTCGATGAACCCCACCTGCACGGCGGGACGGCGATGCCCGATTGGCGCATGGAACCAATACGCTACCAGGCAATACCATCGTAATACCAGTAACGAGCGGTGTGAAGCGCGGAGATCCCGGTGCGGCGCGCCCTTCAGAACGGCCAGGTGGCTGCAAGAAAGGCGATCCGCCGCGTCGGCAGCCGGGCGATGGCAGCGGTCGGCGGCCCGCCGAACCAACGCAGGCCGGCGTCGACACGCCAGCGGTCGCCCTGCCAGCCGAGCGCCGCGGTGGTGATGCGGCCGCGGTCGGCCGGCACCAGCAGCAAGTCGACCACAGGTTGCCAGCCTTCATGCTCCCAAGCTGCACGCAGATACACATTTCTGCGGGGTTGAGGGGCCGCGGCGAGACCGTCGGACCACGCCTCGGCCATCAGGCTGAGCTTGCTCTCGCCGGTCCAGGTGACGCCGGCCAGGGCCTGCGTGACGGCGGGTGCGGGCGCTGCCTGTTGCGCACGCCGCAGCGAGGCATGCAGCTCGAGGCTGTCGCTCGCGACCCACGACGTGGCCGCGCCCAGGCTGCCGCGCGAATGCGCGCCGACGCGTGCGAAGCCGTGCCAGTCGGCCGACCCGACACGCCGGTAGACACGCGCGGCGAACGCCTCTTCATCACCGCCCGAGCCCGCATCGCTGCGCGGGTTGACCCAGACCAGCGTCCACGCGGTGTCGGCATCGAAGTGCTCGGCCTGCACCAGGCCGCGGCCCTGCGGCGTGGTCGCGAGCAGCGTGCGGCGCTGCTCCTGCTGCACCACGTCGTTCGGCCGGAAGCCGTAGCCGACATCCCACGCGACGATCTTGCGGCCACCGCTCCACTGCCAGCCCAGCGCGTCGCCCGACGCATGCAGCTCGTTGACGGCGGCGTCGCCGTGCCACGCGCCGCCGTCGGGCCGCCGCTGCGTGAAGACGACGTTGCCGCTGAGCGCCTTCCAGTGGCCGCGCAGTTCGGTCTCGAGCGTGTCGGTGCTGGGCGGTGCCGCGCCTTGCACCTGCTCCCGATGGGCACGCACCTGTCCGCCGAATTCGTCGTCGGCCACCGCGCTGCCCGCGAGCGCCGACAGCGCCGCGATCCACACGAAGCGGCGCATTTCAGTCGAGCGTCGGGTTGCGCGCGAGGAACATCGGATTCAGCCAGGCCTCGGGCACGTCGCGCGGCGCGCGCGAGAGGTAGCGCACCCGCGTCTCCTTGTGGTTGCTCAGCTGGTCGCGCAGCACCATCTCGGTCACCCGTGTCGGCGCGGCCGGCGTGTCGAGCACGAAGCCCGCCTGCTTCGCGAGCTTGTCCGACTGCACGTACAGCTCGGCCTTCAGCGGCTCGTGCAGCCTCGTGCCCAGCCACAGCTCGATGCGCTGGTAGGTGACGCCCTTGCGGTTGGCCGCCAGGCTCAGGTGCAGGCAGGCCGCCTCGCCGCAGCGCTCCTCGCCGATGACGCGGCCGCCATAGTCGTCGGCCCAGCTGAGCGTCGCGATGTCGCCGGTCGACGCATCGCCCAGCAGCTTCTGCATCGGCGTGATGCGCAGCGGGCGCTGGCTGCCGGGCATCAGCAGCCAGAAGTCGTCGCCCAGCATCAACACCTTCTGGCCCTTCTCGGCCGGGCTGCGCATCAGCACCAGCGAGCGGTGGCCGGCCTGCGCGAAGACGGTGTAGCGCCGCTCCTTGTCGGGCGAGCCGTCGGTGTTGAAGACGCTGATCAGCGTGTCGACCTGCAGGTTGTCGCTGCCCATGCGGAACCGGTCGGCGGCCTTCAGCAGCGGCGCGATGTCCTGGGCCAGCGCCCGGGCAGACACGGCCAGCAGGCCGAGCCCGATCGCGAGGAAGTGTTTCATCGTGGATCCCTTCAGGTGTGGGCCAGCGCATCCACCACCGGCGTGTGGACGGTCCTGCGGGCGACCAGCGCGGCCGCGGCCATCGCGAGCAGCAGCATCGCGAGCACGGTGGCGGCGAACATCAGCGGATCGACCTCGATCGTCAGCGGGTAGCCGCTGGAGCGGCCGGGCGGCGGCGGCATCTGCACCGGCACCAGGTACAGCCCCAGCGAGATCGCACCGGCCAGCGCGGCGCCGAGCAGCGCGCCGGCGCCGCCGAGCAGCATGCCCTCCAGCGCCAGCGTGCGCAGCAGCTGCGACGGCAGCGTGCCGAGCGCGCGCAGCGTGCCGATCTCGCGCGTGCGCTCGAGGATGGCCATCGCCATCGCGTTCGCGACGACGAACACCACGATCACGCCGATGATCAGCCCGAGCGCGCCGAAGATGCGGTTGTAGAGGTCGCGCACCGAGCGGTAGAAGAAGGCCTGGTCGAGCCAGGTCTGCACCGTGAGCGACGGGAACAGGGCCGCCATGCGCTCGCGCGCCGGCCCGGTCGATTCCATGCGGTCGAGGAACACGCCGAGCGTCGACACCCGCGTGGTGTTCAGCAGCTTCTGCGCGGTCGCGAGGTCGGTGTAGACGAGGCGCTTGTCGATCTCCGGCACGCCGGTCGAGAACACGCCCTTCACGCGCACGTCCAGCGCGTTCAGCGCGCCATCGGTGGTGCTCGCGAGCAGTGTCAGGCCGCTGCCGGGCCGGGCCTTCAGGCTGCGCGCGAGGCCGTCGCCGAGCATCACCTCGGCGCGGTCGGCGCCGGCCAGCACCTCGCCGGCCGTCACCGTGAGGAACGGGCCCTTCACCGAGAACTCGCCGTCGGGGTCGACGCCGTGGGCCATCATCACGGTCGACTTGTCGCCGTTGCTGACCAGGCCGCTGAACTCCACGCGCGGCAGCACCTGCCGCACTGCGCGGTCGGCGAGCAGCCGGGCGCGCAACGCGGTGGCATCGTCGAGGCCGTGCTGCAGCGGCGTGTCCTCGTCGCTCGTGAACTGCGCCGGCCGGCCGATCACCAGGTGCCCGCTGCTGCGCGCCGCGGCCTGCGCCAGCGCGTGGTACGTCGACAGCGCGAAGCCGCCGGCCAGCAGGATGGCCGCGGTGCCGAGCGCCGCGATGCCCACCGTGACCAGCGAGCGGCGGCGATTGCGCAGCGTGTTGAGCCACGCGAAGTACAACCACTTCATTCGATCCTCCCGTCGCGCAGCGCCAGCGTGCGGTCGCAGCGCTGCGTGAGGCGCGCGTCGTGCGTCGCGATCACGAAGGCGGCGCCTTCGGCATGGCCGCGTTCGCGCATCAGCGCCAGCACCTGCTCGGCGGTGACGGAGTCGAGGCTCGCGGTCGGCTCGTCGGCGATCACCAGCTTCGGCCGCTTGACCAGCGCCCGCGCGATCGCGACGCGCTGCCGCTGGCCGCCCGACAGCGCATCGGGCCGGTGCCCGGCATGGTCCTGCAGGCCGACGGCGAGCAGCTGCGCGGCAACGCGCGCGCGCCGTTCGGCCGCCGGCACGCCGGCGAGGAACAGCGGGTAGTCGACGTTCTCGGCAACGGTCATCACCGGCACCAGGTTGAAGCCCTGGAACACGAAGCCGAGCGCATCGCGGCGCAGCAGCGTGCGCTGCGTCTCGTCGAGGCCGGCAACCCGCTGGCCGTCGATCGCGATCTCGCCGGCATCGGCGGTGTCGATCAGGCCGCACAGGTTCAGGATCGTGCTCTTGCCGCTGCCCGACGGGCCGGTCAGCGCGAGCAGCTCGCCGCGCGCGACCGACAGGTCCACGCCTTGCAGCGCCGGGATCACGTGCGGACCCAGCCGGTAGGTCTTGCGCACGCCGCGCAGTTCAACCGCCGGCACGCTCACGACGGCAGGCCCTGCAACGCCGCACGGGCTTGCTCGGCCTGCGGCGCACCGCGCTGCACCACCTGCTCGAAGAAGCGGCGCGCGTCAGCCACGCGGTTCTCCTTCGCCGCCTGCGTGCCGGCCCGCATCCACACCGCGGCCTGGAACGGCAGCGGCGCCTGCGCGAACAGCGGGCTGGCCAGCACCTCGGCCAGCAGCGCGCTGCCGCGCGCGCCGCGGTGCATGAAGTCGGGCACCGCGAGGAAGGTGCTGGCGGCGACGAAGCGCGTCTCCAGGCTGGCCGGCGTGCCGTGCTGGCCGATCGCGTCGTGCGCCGGCTCCAGCAGCGCGAGCGCCTTGTCGAGCGTCGCCAGGCCGTCTTCGGCGAAGCCGATCTTCTTCCACGGCAGGAAAGTCGTACGGGCCTTCATCGCGGTGCTGGCGCCGCTGTAGGCCATCAGCACCGGGCTCGCGGGCTCGGCCTGCAGCAGCGCGTCAAAGGCATCGGCGGCCGCGTCGACGGCGCCCTTGTCGCCGGCCGAGGCCTGGTTGAAGAGCTGGAATGCGGGCCGGAATTGCGCGTCGGGGGCGGCGTGGCCGGTCACCGGGCTGGTGGCGAGCACGAGCGTGAACACGGCGGCGGCCAGCGCGCGCGGCAAGGTGGAACGGTCCATCGAAGTCTCCGGGAGGTGGCGATGGCGCACATCCTCGGAGGCCTGGCACCGCCGCGCAGCCGCGCTGCGACGAAGCGGGCGCGGGCGGCGCGAAACGGCAGCCCGGCAGCGCGAACGACTCAGCCCACCTGCTTCTGGATCTCCGCCGCCACCGCATCCAGCGGCAGCGTCCGCTGCACGCCGCCGCGCTTGATCGCTTCCTTCGGCATCCCGAACACGACGCAGCTCTCCTCGTCCTGCGCGACGGTCTGCGCGCCGACCTTGCGCATCTCCAGCAGCCCGGCCGCGCCGTCGTCGCCCATGCCGGTCATGATCACGCCGAGCGCATTCGCGCCGGCGCTGCGCGCGACCGAGCGGAACAGCACGTCAACCGACGGCCGGTGGCGGTTCACCAGCGGCCCGTCGATCACCTCGACGAAGTACTGCGCCCCGCTGCGCTTGAGCAGCATGTGCCGCCCGCCCGGCGCGATCAGCGCGCGGCCCGGCAGCACGCGGTCGTTGTGCTCGGCCTCCTTCACCTCGATGCGGCACAGGCTGTCCAGCCGCGCCGCGAAGGCCGCGGTGAATTTCTCCGGCATGTGCTGCACGATCACGATGCCCGGCGTGACCCGTGGCAACGCGGTCAGCACCTCTTCGAGCGCCTGCGTGCCGCCGGTGGAGGTGCCGAGCGCCACCACCCGCTCGGTGGTCTGCGTCATCGCCCGCGTGGCCGGCGGCAGGATCACGTCGGCGGTGTTCTTCGCGGCCGGCGTCGGCGCCACGGCCGGCCCCGCGGCCAGCCGCCGCACGTTGGCCTTGGCCGCGGCCCGCACGGTGCCGATCAGCTCCTCGCCGCTGGCGGTCAGGAACTGCTTCAGCCCGAGCTTCGGCTTGGTGACGATGGCCACCGCGCCGGCCGCCATCGCCTCGAGCGTGGTCTTCGCGCCGCGCTCGGTCAGCGTCGAGCAGATCACCACCGGCGTCGGCTTCTGCTGCATCACCATGCGCAGGAAGGTGATGCCGTCCATGCGCGGCATCTCGACGTCGAGCACGATCACGTCGGGCCAGTCGTGCTTGAGCCGCTCGATCGCGAGCACCGGGTCGGCCACCGCGGCCATCACCTCGATGCCCGGCGCGTCGTCGAGCAGCGCGGTGACCACCTGCCGCACCACCGCCGAATCGTCGATCACCATCACGCGGATGTTGCTCATGTGGTGCCACCCTCCAGCGGCATCGACGCCGATTCAGGGTTGACCTGGCGCACCCACACGTCGCCGGTCGCCAGGTCGAAGATCATCTGGCGGTGCCCGTTGCCGAACAGGCTCTCGGAGTGCACGCGGATGCCGTGCGCCATCAGCAGGTCGCGCGCCGCCTCGCCGTTGCGGCGGCCGATGTTCGGCGTGGCGGGCGAGGCCTGGTCGGGGAACATGTTGCCGCCGCCGAAGATCTTGGCCTCGCACTCGGGCGGCGCGATGCCGCGCTTGTGCAGCTGGCGCAGCATCAGCGCCAGCGCCTCCTCGCCATAGCGCGCGTCGGGCACGCCTTGCTGGCTCGGCGAGCGCGCGGCCAGCAGGAAGTGCGACATCGCACCGATGCGCCGCACCGGATGCCACAGCGTGATCGACACGCACGAGCCGAGCAGCGTGCGCATGCGCAGCGGCGCCTCGCCTACCGCGTACTCGCCGGGCTGCAGCACCCGGTCGCCGGGCTCGGCGCTGTCGAATCGGATCGTGTTCCCCGCCATGCTGCGCTCACGGCTTGCGGTAGATCGACGGCGCCACCTGGGTCAGCGCCGTCGTGATGTCGTTCAGGCTCTCGGAGTGCCCGATGCAGAAGAACCCGCCCGGCTTCAGCTGCTCGAGGATGCGCGCCACCACCTGCCGCTTGGTGTCGCCGTTGAAATAGATCATCACGTTGCGCAGGAAGATCACGTCGAAGGCGGCGAGCCGCGGCAGCGTCGTGTTCAGGTTGACCTGCATGAACTGCACGCGGCTGCGCAGCGTGCGGTCGACCAGCAGCGTGCCCTGCTGCTCGTCGATGCCGCGCAGGCAGAAGCGCTTCAGGTAGCCCTGCGGGATCTGCCGGCAGCGCTCCATCGGGTAGTGCGCCTGGCGCGCGCGCTGCAGCACGCGGGTGCTGATGTCGGAGCCCGTCACCTCCCAGGCCGTGTCGCCCAGCGTGTCGGCCAGCACCATCGCGATGCTGTAGGCCTCTTCGCCGGTCGAGCTGGCCGCGCTCCAGACGCGGAACGGCTGCGAGCGGGTCGGGCTCGCCAGCGCGGCCTCGCGCAGCAGCTCGAAGTGCTTCGGCTCGCGGAAGAAGTAGGTTTCGTTGGTGGTCAGCAGGTCGACCGCGGTCTGCACCTCGGCCCCGTTCTGGCCGCTGGTCAGCAGCTTGAAGTACTCGCTGTAGCTGCCCAGGTTGCAGGCCTGCAGCCGCTTCGCGAGCCGGCCGCACACCAGCGCCTTCTTCGCCGACGACAGCGTGATGCCCGCCGCGTCGTAGATGAAGCGCTGGAACAGGCCGAACTCGTTGTCGGAGATGGTGTTCATCGTGCAGGTCCGCCGGGTCGATCCAGCCTGCCTCAGAAGCGGGCGAACTGCGATTCGTCGAGCGCGCCGGTGCCGTTCGCGTGCAGCGAGAAGCCGTTGTGCCCTGCAGCCGGTGCCGGCTTGCGCACGCCCGCCTTGCTGCCCTTGCCTGCAACGACCGGCTTGGCCGCCGGCTTGCGCGCTGCGCCCGGGCGCTGCCGCGGTGCATCGACCTGCGTCGCCAGCTTGAAGAACGACATCGTCTGCTGCAGCTGCTCGGCCTGGCTGCTCATCTCCTCCGACGTGGCCGCCAGCTCCTCCGAGCTCGACGCGTTCTGCTGCGTCGTCTGGCTCAGCTGGCTCACCGCCGCRTTGATCTGGCTGACGCCCGACGACTGCTCTTCCGACGCCGCCGTGATCTCCTGCACCAGGTCCGAGGTCTTCTTGATGTTCGGCACCATCTGGTCCAGCAGCCGGCCCGCCTTCTCGGCCAGCTCCACGCTCGAGCCCGCCACCGTGCCGATCTCCTGYGCCGCCACCTGGCTGCGCTCGGCCAGCTTGCGCACTTCCGCCGCCACCACCGCGAAGCCCTTGCCGTGCTCGCCSGCACGCGCCGCYTCGATCGCCGCGTTCAGCGCCAGCAGGTTCGTCTGGTACGCGATGTCGTCGATGATCCCGATCTTCTGCGCGATCTGCTTCATCGCCGCCACCGTCGCGCGCACCGCCTCGCCGCCTTCGGCCGCTTCGCTCGCCGCCTTCGTCGCCATCCCGTCCGTCACCTTCGCGTTCTCGGTGTTCTGCGAGATCGACGCCGTCATCTGCTCGATCGATGCGCTCGTCTCCTCGACCCCCGCCGCCTGCTCGCTGGATGCCTGCGACAGCGACTGCGCCGTCGCGCTCACCTCTTCCGACGCCCCCGCCAGCGCTTCCGCGCCACTGTTCACCTCGGTCACCACCTGCGACAGCTTGTCGACGGTGGCGTTGACGTATTCCTTCATCTCGGCGAACGCGCCTTCGTAGTCGCGCTCGATCGTCCGCGTCAGGTCGCCTTCGGAAACCGCGCCCATCACCTGCACCACGTCGCCGATGCTGTCGCCGGTCGTCGACACCAGCGCGTTCAGGCCTTCTCCCATCTCCTTCTGGAAGCCCTGCAACCCGTCGAGCTCGACGCGCGCGCTGAAGTCGCCGCGGTTCGCCGCCGCCACCACGTGGCGCTGGCCGTCGATCACCTGCTTCAGGCGGCCCACCATCTGCTTCACCGCGAACAGCATGCTGCTGTCGTCGCCGGCACGCAGCGTGATCTGCGCCGACAGGTCGCCGGCCGCCACCTGGTGCAGCAGCGCCGCGGCCTGGTCGGGCTCGCCGCCGAGCTGCCGGCCGATCACGCGGGTGACCAGCAGGCCCAGCCCGATCGCGACTGCCACCGAAACCCCGATCACGCCCAGCATCAGCGTCCAGGTGTGGCGCACCGTCTGCTCGGCGCCCTCGTTGGTCGCCTTGGTCTGGCTCGCCAGTTCCTCGATCACCTTGACCATCGTGGCCTCGATGTCCGAGACGGCCTTGCGCGCCGGCCCGTTGCTCTGGTCGGAGGCCTGGTCGAACTTGCCCTCCAGCACCAGTTGCGCGATCTTCTCGTTCTGCGCCAGGTAGTTCGGCAGCTGCGCGTCGAGCTCCTTCATCAGCGCCTGTTCGGTCGCGCTGAGGTTGGTGGCGCGGTAGGCCTTCAACGCCACCCCGAACTTGTCGAGGTGCGTGGCCGAGCGGCGGATGGTCTCCTTCACCTCGGCCGGGTCCTTCATGGCCGGCAGGCGCACGTACGAGCGCGAATGCGCGGTCAGGCGCGACTGGGCCTCGGAAATGTCCTGCAGCGGCAGCACGGTGTCGACGTAGGTCGTGTGGATCACGCCGCCCAGCTCGCTCAGGCGCGACAGGCTGTAGCCGCCGACCAGCGCGGTCAGCACCGAGCACAACAGGAAGCTCGCCAGCAGCTTGTGCGCCAGTTTCATGCGAAGGAACCAGTTCATTTTTGTCTTCCCTTGAATATCAGGCGGCCGATCAGGCCGCCAAATCAGACGGCCAGCGCGTTCTGCGTGCGGTCGGTGGCGTCGGCCAGCGTGCCCAGGTCGTCCAGCGACAGCACGTGGTCGACGTTGAGCAGGATCACGAACTTGCCGCGCACCTTGCCCATGCCGTGGATGAAATCGGTACGGATGCGGGCGCCGAAGGCCGGTGCCGGCTCGATGTCGGCAAGGGCGATGTCGAGCACCTCGTTGACCGCGTCGACGACGACGCCGATCACCYGGCGCTCGCCTTCGGTCTCGACCTCGACGATCACGATGCAGGTGCGCTTGGTGACCGGGCTCGGCGCGCGGCCGAAGCGCGCCAGCAGGTCCATCACCGGCACGACGGCGCCGCGCAGGTTGATCACGCCGCGCACGCAGTCCGGCATCATCGGCACCTCGGTCAGCGTGTGGTACTCGATGATCTCCTTGATCGCGAGGATGCCGATCGCGAACATCTCGCCCGCCAGCATGAAGGTGAGGTACTGCGCCGGCTCGGCGGCGACAGGGCGCGTCACGGCCGTGGCCGGCGCGCGGTGGGTCTGGACCAGTGCGGTCATCGCGGGACTCCTTGGTTCAGAGGCTTGGATCAGAAACGGGCGAACTGCGATTCGTCCGGGCCTTCGCCGGCACCGGCGAACGCCATGCCGCCGGCGAGGTTGAAGCCGCCTGAGCCGGCACCGGCGCGCTTGCCCGCCTTCGCGCTGCGCGGGGCGGCCGGCTTGCTCGGCGGCTGGCCCGGGGCCTTCGCGGCCTGCGTGGCATGGCCACCGGCCAGCTTGAAGAACGACATCGCCTGCTGCAGCTGCTCGGCCTGGCTGCTCATCTCCTCCGACGTGGCCGCCAGCTCCTCCGAGCTCGACGCGTTCTGCTGCGTCGTCTGGCTCAGCTGGCTCACCGCCGCGTTGATCTGGCTGACGCCCGACGACTGCTCTTCCGACGCCGCCGTGATCTCC